>JAAEQG010001336.1 GCA_024231775.1 bacterium | reverse complement strand
TTCGGTGACGGTCAATGCGGGCAACCACTCCCGAAGGCGACCGGGTTGGCGCCGGGAGATGTAGTCGTGCCCCTCCGCCGTCCGGTAGAGCTGGATCCCGGCTAGATGGTTGTGCAGCTCATCCGCCAGGCGCCGAAACTGCGGACGGTCCTTCAGCAGCGCCGCTACGTTGGTACGTAAGATCGCCTCATTCCGGCTCCAGGGCACCCGACCGTTGGGTGCCTCCGCCAGGGCGGCGGTCAGACCGGCGTTGCCCTCGAGCAACTCCTCGACTTCGGGACGAAGCTGGCGCAGCTCGCGCGCCGGTCCGCCAAGACCCAGTTCCAGCAGTGCCCGCAGGGTGAGTTCCACCAAGCCCGGCGCCCGGCCGACCTGCGCTAACACACCGTGGGCCTGCTCCACAAACTCGTACCTGCGTCCGGCGCGGTACAGCCCCGCCAGTTGATCGGTCAGTTGTTCAAGCGTCACCCGCCGGCTCCTTGCCACTCCGGGCCGCACTCTTGTCGCTCGGGACATAGATGGCATCTGCCCAGATGTCCGGGCGCGCGGAGGCGTACAGTGCGGCTCGTTCAAAGCCGTGCGTGTGCAAGAAGGCTTCTACCTCGCCCACCAGCGGGCACCCGTGATAGAAGGGCACGAACGCCACCTCCAAGAGCACCATCCGCACCTTACGCAGGATGCTCTCCGCCCCGTGCAGGGCTTCCAGCTCGCTGCCCTGAACGTCCATCTTCAGCAGGTCGATGCGCCCAGGATCGATGCGCATCTCGTCACACCAGTCATCCAACCGGCAAACCCGCACCTCCTCGTAGCCCACGACCTGATGGGCTTCTGCCAGTGGATTGTCCTCCTCCAGGTAGTCCAGCAGCGAGTTGGACTCGGGAAACGCGGTCAGGTTCATCCGGGCGTGTCCGTTGAAGTTGGCCACCGCACATTGCACTGGGTGTATCTTGAGCCCAAGGGCACGCTTGCGGAGCGATTCAAACGGTTCCGATACGGGCTCAAAGCAGTACAGCGCCGCGTCAGGATAGGCTGTCCGCAGACGTGCCGCGGTCTGGCCGATGTTGGCACCGCAATCCAGGATTACGTCCGGGTCCGGACAGATGCGCCGGCAGTCGTCCCAGATGTTGGTCTCACTGAAACCGCTTGGAGCTTCCAACACCGCCGGAGATGCCTGGGGCGCTGACATGGTTGTGCTCACTTGACAGGTGGAACACGATGCGCGAGAGACAACCGAGGCTGGGCACACCGTACGCCGAGGACGCTCCCCGACGTCCCGGTCCCGCACAAACCGCGTCCCGTTCACCTGCCTATCGGAAGTCGTTCGGCCCGCAGTGCACAAAAAACGGACGACGCACGCGGCACGCACCCAACCAGCCGGTAGCGCCACGGTGGGCGCAGAGTTGCGGTCGGATAGAATCCGGCTCAACTGGCTGACCCGACGCCCCAGTCCCGAGCGAAAGGCGAACCGAATGCGCATATGGCCGACCAACCCGTTCGAGAACGTCCTCCTGACTCGGGGAGAGGGATGCAGGGTGTGGGACGAAGACGGCAACGCTTACCTGGATCTGCTGGCTGGATGCTGGTGTACGGTACTGGGCCATGGCCATCCGCGGTTGACCGAAGCCGTCCGCGAGCAGACCACCGAGCTGATTCACGCCGGGCCGCCGTTCCTGAGCGATCGAATCCATCAGGCAACCGGGAAGCTGGCCGAGATTCTCCCCCCCGCTTTGGATCGAGCAGTGTTCCTCAATACCGGCAGCGAGGCGGTCGAGCTGGCCCTGAAGATGGCCCGGGCCGCCACCGGCGCCGATGCTATCGTCGCAATAGCACGAAGCTACTACGGAGCAACGACCTACGCACTTTCGCTCTCCGAAGCGGGCCGGGCGGTGGGTTGGCTTCCGCCGGTCGGAAGCGCGGTCCGCATCCCCGCCCCGGACTGTCGAAACTGTCCCGCCGGCGAAAACTGGCCGTGCAACGAGTTCCCCTGCCTCGACCCCCTCCGCGAGCTGGCTGAGCGCAAGGACCGAACCGTCGCTGCGGTCATCTTCGAGCCCGTGCTGGCCAACGCCGGGGTCATCGTTCCGCCGATCGGATACGGCTCGCGGTTGCGGGCGCTTGCTGCGGAACTCGATGCTCTGTTCATCGCCGAGGAGGTCACCACCGGGATGGGCCGAACAGGGCGTTGGTTTGGATTCGATCACGAGGAGATAGTTCCGGACATTGTGGTAATCGGCAAAGCAATCGGCGCCGGTTTCCCGGTGGCTGCGGTGGTGACCACCGCTGAGGTCGAAGCACGGTGTGCGGGGGGCCTGACCCACGTGCAATCACATCAGAACGACCCCTTTTCAGGTCGTCTGGCCGCCACGGTGGTGTCGATTCTCCAGGAGGAGGGTTTGGTTGAGCGCGCCGCCAGCGCCGGGGACTATCTGCTCTCGGGCTTGAAAGCGCTGCAGTCGCGCCAGACCTGCATCGCCGAGGTCCGTGGGCGGGGACTCATGGTGGGGATCGAGCTGCAGCCGGCTTGGTCGAGCAGAGGCACGACCGTCGCCCAGCGGTTGCTCCAATCCGGATTCATCGTCAACTATCAGCCGCACAACACGGCATTTCGATTGCTTCCTCCGTACGTCATCAGCACGCCGCAGATGGACGAATTCCTGGAAGCCTTTGAAACCGTCTTATCGTCTCTATCCGAGTGACCGCCCACTGCCGGCGTGTGCCACCGCTCTTGAACAGCAAAATGCGACGAGTGGTAGACGGCGAATGGAAACCGCAACCGTCCGTAGCCCCTGATGCGGAGAGTGCTCCCCGAACATCCGGCTTCGTGCATCGTAGAACGGTGATGACCTTCAAGAACACCTACGAGGACGACGCCTACGCATCCGCTTACGCCAAGCTGGAGTTTCCCGGAAGCTACTACCTGGCCTTCAGGGATCTGCCGGAACTCCTGTCCCGCCATGTCGAGGGAAGGAGGGCGCTGGACTTCGGCTGCGGGACGGGACGTTCGACGCGGTTTCTCGCCAAGCTGGGGTTTGACGCAGTCGGCGTCGACATCTCCGAAGAGATGGTGCGAAGGGCTCGGGCATTCGATTCTTCCGGCGATTATCGTCTGGTTGCGGACGGCGAGACGTTCCGTTTCGACGACGAGGCCTTCGACCTGGTGCTGGCGGCATTCACGTTTGACAACATCCCCACGAAGGAGAAGAAGGTCGCGCTGTTCAGCAAGCTGGCCGGCGTCTTGCGGACGAACGGCAGAATCGTCAGTCTGGTCTCGGCGCCGGAGATTTACTGGAACGAATGGGCGTCCTTCACCACCAAAAACTTCCCCGAGAACAGACAGGCGAAGTGCGGAGACCAGGTGCGGATCATTGTCACCGCCCTCGAGGACAAGAGACCGGCGGTGGACATCATCTGGCCGGATACAAACTACCGCGAAGTCTACCAGGAGTCCGGCTTGGAGGTCGTTGAAATCCACAAACCGCTTGGCAGGACGGACGAACCCCACGAGTGGGTCAGCGAGACGACAATCGCCCCCTGGGTCATCTACGTTCTGGGCAAGCCCTGATCGCGCGTTCGACCGGTCGCTCCTCGCCTACGAAGCGCGTCGGCGCCCTGAGCGCAGCAGATGGCTAACCACACCCAGGCCCAGCAGCACGAGCACGCCGATGGCCACGCCCGCGGTGGTCTTGATCGTCGCCAGGGTGGCATCAAGCTGCTGTGCCACGGTCGGCAACATCGCCGCAGCCTCGCCGAGCGCCCCCGCCGCCGTATCCAACTCGCTGACCGCATGGCGCAGCTCGTCAGCCGGAAAATCCTCGACGCGGGCTTCGGCCTGGGTGGTCAGCGACTGGGTGCCGGCAACCACCTCGTCGATTGACTCGTCCAGGGTTTCGATGGTCGCACCCAGTTTCACCACCGCACCGCGCACTTCCGTCACCAGGGCGTTGGTTGCCTCGAGGTCCAGCACCGCAGTCTGCGATTCCAGCGTCTTGCTGAGGCTGGTGAGAGAACCTGCCGCCTCGGTCAGCCTCTCCACGGCGTCGGGCACGCCCCTCCTGGGAAGCGCGTCCAGGCGTTCCTGAAACTGCCCGACCACAGTAGCCAGATCGCCCACCGCTTGGTTGAAGGCTTCAACGTCAAGCTCCTCGACCTTCAAACGAGCGGTATTGAGCATTTGGGCATGGGCCTTCCAGGCCTCCCGGCTGCCGGTGAGGTCTACCTTGTCCGCCAGCTTGCCTACGTCGATCCGTGAAAGTCGCGTCGATGGGTTCCTCTGCTCGACCGGCTCGGTCTTGGATTCCGCGGCGCACCCGGCCAGCTGCGCAAGCAGAACAGCTCCGACCACCGTGGGTCCGGCGGTCCAGGCTGAATACCGACCAAACCACCCTGCCGCCGGCGTGGACCGGCTGGGCGGAGGCGGCGTACCCGCCACCGCGCCACCTTCTCTGAAACTGCTGGACACTCTCAGCCTCACCAGAAACTCCGCCCAGCCGCACGAACGGCGCCCGGGCCTTCGTGCAGCTTTGACCCAAAACAGAACCGTAGAGAAGCGTACACCAACCCTCCAGAGTTTCAAACTGCGGTGTTGCCGGCTGTGATATCGCACTCCGGGGTGGGTGCATCCCATTTAGGGTGGCATGGGCAAACTTGTTTGCCCGTGTTGGACGATTCCACGGGCAAGCTGCTGCTTGCCCATGCCACCCTCGCCAGTTTCTGCCACCTTGTTCGGGATGCACCCCTCCGGGGTACCGATATTGTCGGTGGCACGCTGGTGTGGTATCGTGTGGGGCACGCTCAGGAGCCCTGCTCCCAAGGTTGAAAGGAGTCACATCGTGTCCATAAAAGACTACCCCAAGAAAATGCAATTGAAAGACGGGCGGGAGGTTACGGTCCGGCCCCTGGCGCGAGACGACTTTGAACGTCTGCTTGGTTTCTTTAAGGGCATGCCGGCGGAGGACCGGGTCTTCCTCGCACATGACGTGACCGACCCCAACGTCATCCGTAAGTGGACGGAGGAGATCAACTTTGACCACGTAGTCCCCCTGGTCGCCCTGGATGGCGACCAGATCGTGGGGGACGGAACGCTGCACATCCCCCCGCGCGGCTGGATGCAGCACGTCGGCAACCTGCGCCTGGTGACGGCCCGCAGCCACCGCAAGACCGGTTTGGGCACGCTGATCGCTCGGGAGCTGGTCGGGCTGGCCGGCAGCATGGACCTGGAGAAGCTCAAGGCCCATGTCATCGCCGACGCCCAGGGGGCAGTGCGGATGTTCGAAGCCGTCGGGTTCGAGCAGGTCGCGGTGGTACCCCGGCTGGTCCGCGACCAGAAGGGCGCCGAGCGGGATCTGGCCATCATGATCAACGACGTAGCCAGCCTCACCCGCGTGCTGGAGGACTGGATTCAGGATTCGATGATTCCGGCGTTCCGGTCCCCGGGTGAGGGCTAGCGATCCTGGCTGGATGGAGCCGTTGAGGGGCGATCGCGGAGACTTCCGGCCTGCGGGGGCAGCGGGGATTATTCCACTCCAACCGCGTGATATAAGACATTGCCTCCGCTACGCGGGGCGCATGGCGGGGACAGTTTGGGGTGATCCAATCGGGCTTCACTGCCGATATGGGTTCCTGGTTGGCCAGCAGAGCACGGGTCAGGCTGCCCGCGCCTGACGCCGCACAACCTTGGGCGGCATTCTGGCCCGGCAATTGCTATCCAAATGTTCGATTGTGCCTGGAGTGAAGCAGCCAGGAGCCAGACATGGCAGAGTCGTCAACGACCACCGGGGGACGGGGCAGCAAACAAACCAAGGCGCCGAAGAAAGCCGGGCGGGTGAGCGTCATCCCTGAGCGATGCAAGGGGTGCGGATACTGCGTGGAGTTCTGTCCGCTGAACGTCTTGGTGATGTCCTCCAAGTTCAACGCCAAGGGGTATCACTACCCGGAGGTCGCCAACGGGCAGAAATGCTCCGGGTGCGATCTGTGCGGGATGTATTGCCCTGACTTCGCAGTTCACGGCTATCGCCAGCCCCCCAAGGAGTAAATCGTGCCAGCCAGCGACAATGGGACCCTTGTCGGAGCCCACTACCTCGACGGCGATCATGCCGCCGCCGAGGGGGCCATCGCAGCCGGCTGTAACTTTGTAGCCGGATATCCCATCACCCCGTCGACCGAAGTCGTCGAGCGTTTGGCCTGGCGGTTTCCTTGCACCGGCGGCAAATTCATCCAGATGGAGGATGAAATCGCCTCGTCCATCGCGATTCAAGGGGCGGTCTGGGGCGGAGCCAAGGCCATGACGGTCACCTCCGGACCGGGCATGTCGCTGATGATGGAGCACATCGGGCTGGCGGCCATCGCCGAGGTGCCCTGCGTTTTCGTAAACGTGCAGCGGGGTGGACCGTCCACCGGACTTCCCACGCTCCCCGCACAGGCGGACATGATGCAGGCCCGCTGGGGCTCGCACGGCGACTACGAGATCATCGCCATCACCCCGAACAGCCCGCAGGAGTGTTTCGATCTGATCATCCAGGCGTTCAACCTGTCCGAGCGGTTTCGCGTACCGGTCATGTTCATGATGGACGAGAGCATCGGGCACATGACCGAGAAGGTGGTGATACCGCCAAAGCACAAGGTCAAAATCTTCCCCCGACGCTTCACCAAGCTCCCCCCCGGGGAGTACCTGCCCTACAAACCCGCCGAGGATATGGTCCCCGAGATGACCAAAGCCGGCGACGGCCACAAGATCCACATCTCCGGGCTGACCCACGACGAGAAGGGCTATCCGGTGATGACCGCCGATTGCCAGCACACGCTGATCACCCGCCTGGTCAACAAGATTCGCGACAATACGGACGAGATCAGCATCTATCACGAAGACGAGATCGAAGGTGCGGACATTGTCGTGGTCAGCTACGGGATCACTTCGCGCATCTGTCTGCGCGCGGTGCGTGAAGCCCGGGCCAAGGGCCTCAAGGTCGGACACCTCCGCCTGGTGGTGGTCTGGCCCTTCATCGAGCAGTACGTCCGCAAGCTGGCGGGGAAAGTCAAAGCCCTGGTGGTCCCGGAGATCAACATGGGGCAGGTGGTGCTGGAGGTGGAGCGCTGTGCGGCGGGACAGTGCAAGGTGATCTCGGTTCCGCATGCCGGTGGAACGGTGCATACGCCCAACACGATCTATGACGCGATCATGGAGGCGGGTCGATGAGTGACGCTGTGGAAGCCTGCACGCTGGACAACCCCGCCGAGAAGTATCTGCGCATGGACCGTATCCCGCACATCTGGTGCCCGGGCTGCGGAATCGGTACGACGGTCAACTGCTTTGCCCGGGCGTTGGATGAGGGCGACGTCGATCTCGAGAAGCTCGCCATCGTGTCGGGGATCGGCTGTACTGGGCGGGTGGCCGGCTACCTGGATTTCGATTCGTTCCACACTACACATGGGCGAGCGATTCCATTCGCCACGGGCCTTAAACTGGC
>JAAEQG010001335.1 GCA_024231775.1 bacterium | reverse complement strand
TTCCCCGCCCTGCTCGAATACATCACCGGCGCGGTCCACTACCCGGATGCAGCCTGGAAACGGCGCGTCATCGCAATCGTCTATCAGGGCCCCAACGCCCTGTACACCATCCGGCAGATGGCCGGACCGACGAATCCCCATAAAGCCAGAGACGAAAAGCCGGGCTGCCTCCGCGCTCTGGGGACAGTGGTCCCGATTTACGATGCCGACGGGAAGATGATCAGCGACCGACTGGACAACCTGATCCACGCCTCAGCCAATCCCGAGGACGCCGAGCGGGAGATCAAGCTCTGGTTCCTCCCCCACGACATTCCGCCGCTGATGCGGGGCTATGCCACGGAGGTCTGCCCGACGCACTATTACTACAAGGACGAACAACTCCACAACACCTACGAGCCGGGCAGCGTCTTTCTGCTGGCCCCGGGCGACGTCGTTTGGAAGTCCGACCTGGATATCCTCCAGTCACACACCCCCCAGACACCCGTCCAAGGCGGCCTGAACAAAGTCATCGCCAAGTACCTCATCAACAGAAACGTGCAGGATCAATAAGATCCTGTCCGTAGCACGCAACTGACTTGTTCGTCCAAATCAACCTACCCTCGCCCGCAAGGCGAGGGTAGTCTCGCAGGTGTACTCGGCGCACCGCTCCCCGTTCCACTCGCGTGAGGCTACCCGTATACTGGGTCCGTCCCTAGTGCCTTCTGGCGATGACCACCTCGCAGTGAGCCCCAGCGAAGTCGCTACAGCGTTCTGCGTCTACGCCACCAACCAACCAGACCGGCGCCAAGCGTGCCTAGCAGGACAGCGCCCGGGGCG
>JAAEQG010001334.1 GCA_024231775.1 bacterium | reverse complement strand
GCGAGGCAGACGTTTGGCAGCAGTGCAACCGTCGAACACCTCGGCAGGGGTCGCGCCATGCAGAGCCTGGTGCGGTCGTTCGGTATTGTACCAGTGCACGAAAATCAGGGTCTGAGAGATCATAGCGTCGAGCTGGAACGGGATCAGGATCCGCCGCAGTCCCTCGGTCTTGAGCGTGCGCATGAACCGCTCGATGATCGCGATGCTTCCGTATCTTCCGATGGCCCCAAACCGCGGCTTGACTCCCTGGGCTGCGCACCACTTTCGATAGGGAGCGCGGAACTGGATTCCTTGGTCGGTCACCGTGTACTTCGGAGCCCGACCGGCTTGCCCAACGCCGCGGTCGAGCAACTCGCAGACCTTCTCCGAAGTTGGCTCCTTGGGGAAGACGGCACAACCCACGACCTTCCGGGAAAAGTGATCGACCACGATCGCAATCCACCAACAGAAGGGCCATCGGACCGGGAGCGAAAACGGAAGGGCCGGAATCCAGAATCCGGCGCTGGTCGGCATCATGGTCAGATCCACGCCCCAAACGTGGTTCGGGTAGCGCGCGATCACGGTCCGCTTCGACCCGGGCGTGGCTTGCGGTTCCGTGGGCCCCGGTTGGGGCAAGGGTGGACGAGCCAGCATCCGACCAACGGTGGACTGACCGAGGTGAAGGCCCGCCCGGGCGAGCACTTCGGCGACTCGTTTCTTGCCCATCGAAGGACACAGCGCTTTGAGCTGCTGGACAGTGTGGGTCACGAAATCTGGGAAGCGGTTGACCGGTGCGGGCTCCTGGACGAGAGCCTCGGAGCCTTGTTCATCGACGCGCTGCAGCCAGGAAGCGATCGTGGCTGGCGACAGGAGCATTCGGGAGGCAGCCTGGTGGGCCGACCAACAGCGCGCCGCCTTGAGCGCAAGGATGGCGAGCCGCTCCGTCGGGGGATAGTGGGGTCGATTCCGGGCAGGAATGCGCGCCATGCGGACATCCTTGATGCGAAGCTCCTGTCGGAGCAGCGCGACCTCGGCCTGGAGACGCTCGTTGTGGGCCGAGAGGCGGACGCGTGCCAGGGGGCTGTTGGCGCACCAGCCTCGGACCTG
>JAAEQG010001333.1 GCA_024231775.1 bacterium | reverse complement strand
CGCTGGTGGGCGACCCGCACCTGGCGCACCCCAGGACCGCGCAAACCGAATCCGCCAATCTGGTCCGGGGCCGGCAAGGGCGCCTGGAGCCGCAAGGTCGAGCAACGCGTCGCCGATGAGGGAATGGTGGACGACATTCTAGCCAAGGTCCGCGAAGGTGGGATCTCCACGCTGAGTGAGCGGGAGAAGGCGACGCTGCTGAGCGCCACTGAGCGTCTCCGTAGTCAGGAGGCGGAGTCCGGACGCGTTGATCGCTTGTAGCGGAACTGCCCTCAACACGGCACGAATATGAACGGACGATCTGGTGCATTAGACAATCCGATGAACTGGTCGTTCGGGATCGGACGGCTGTTCCGGATAGACCTCCGGGTACATGTTCTCTTCGTGCTCGGGGCCGTTGTGGTGCTGGCCCGTAGCCTTAGTGCAGAAGGCGGCGGACTCAGCGACGCCACCATCCAACTGGCGTTGCTGTTCTTGATCGTTCTGATTCACGAGTTCGGCCACTGCTTCGGATGTCGTTCGACCGGGGGAGAGGCTAACGAAATACTGATGTGGCCTCTCGGGGGTCTGGCGTACGTCGTGCCGCCGCACAAATGGCGGGCCCACTTGGTGACCACCCTGGCCGGCCCGGCGGTCAACGTGGGCTTCTGCCTGCTTACCGCCGCGGTGTTGGTGCTGTGGACCAGTTCGCTGGCTTCGGTGCCGTGGAACCCCCTGCACCCGTTTCGGCCGCTGGCTTTCGAGGGTTTCAGCCCCAGCGCGTGGTCGGCCCAGTCCTGGTTGGTGACGTTCTTCGGTCTTAACTACATGATCCTGCTGTTCAACCTGCTGCCGGTCTATCCACTGGACGGTGGGCGGGCGCTGCAGAACCTGCTCTGGCCGCGAATGGGGTTCTCCCGTTCCACTAAGCTCGCTTCGGGGATCGGCATGGTGGGGGCGGTCGTGTTCGGTCTGGTCGGCCTGCTGATGGAGGAATACCTCCTGCTGGGCATCGCGATCTTTGGGTATATGACCTGTTGGCAACAACGTCAGCAGTTGAAGATGATGGGGGAGATGGAGACCGGACCGTTCGGCTATGACTTCTCGCAGGGCTACACATCACTGGATGGTTCTGACGAGTCCACACGTAGCCCCGGCTACCTGGAGCGGCGTCGGGCGAAGAAGGAAGCCAGTCAGCGTGAGGCAAAACGCAGGGAGCTGGAGCAGCGTTCCGACCGTCTGGACCAACTGCTGACCAAGGTCCGCGAGGATGGTCTGGGTTCGCTAACCTCGAAAGAGCGCCGATTCCTCCAGGAAGAGACCGCCCGCCGCCAGGCCGCCGATACCCGCCCCTGAACAGGAAAACGCCCAAACGAAGCGTACCCACCTCCGCACCAGAAGCGTACCGCTCAGCTACCGCGAATGAAGGCCAGAATCGCCTCGCGATTGTCTTTCCAGCAGCGCTCGCGCGAATCGTGCGAGGGCAGCTCGAGGGTGATGGTGGGGATCTGGCGCTCGAACCCCGCCCAGGTACCGAAGCTGCCCGGTGTGGGATATCCGATGTCCGGGGCGACGCGGTAGCCGTTCGAAGCGTGCATGAGCTCGGCGAGGTCCGCGGCAGGGCCGTTGTAGTTGTTGCAGAACTTACGCTTGCCGATCGAGTGGATGCTCAAGATGCGCAACGGCTGCAATCGCTCCACCAGCTCTGCGACCAACTGCGTCTCGGGCTCGCTGGCTGCTGACGGTCCGCCGTAGTAGCGCGAGTGTCGCTTGGACACCGCCCAGTCCGCGGTGGCGAAATTGCGGTTTAGGTCCACCCCGTTGACGTTGCGCCGGCGGCGCCGCTCGTACCCGTCCGGATTCACCACCGGGACGACGGTTACGTGACGCCCCGCAGCCAACCCCGGATCCGCCAGCAGCACGTCAATGAGTTGGCGGGCGGCGTAGACACTCTTGGGCTCATCTCCGTGCGTCCCCCCCAGGATAAGTACGGGGTCACCTGATGAACCGAAGACGAACGCCTCGATCGACCGTCCTTCGACGGACTCGCCCAGGATGATGCGTTCGAAGGTCGTGCCCGCCAACGCGCCGGCGCCCGACGGGAAAACTGCTGAAGGTGTCATGGTCTTGTCCTGTGTGGCGCAGCCGGCGGCGAGGGACGCCGCTAGCGCCATGAGCGTAAGTCGATTTCGCCTCATCATCGGTTTCCGCAGGCTGGAGGTTACGAAGTAAGCGGAGTTGCGCCGCGGCTGATGCGGCTGCGCGGAGTGCGCGATTCGCGCCGGGGAGCAGATTCTTGCGCGCGGGCCTTGGCTTTGGCGCTGGCGGACTCGAAGAAGCTGCCCAGGCTGCGGATGCGCTCGTAGCGTTTGCGCAGGATGGTGTCCGTCTTGAAGCGCCGCAGTTCGCGCAGAGAGTTGACCAGGTAAGTTTCGAGGGTTTGAGCCGCAGCCGGCGGGTCCCGGTGGGCGCCTCCGAGCGGTTCGGGCAGGTAATCGTCGATCAGATCGCGCTTCTTGAGTTCCTTGGCGGTGAGTTTGAGTGACTCGGCGGCGCGCTCGCGTTCCTCTCCGGTGCGCCAGAGAATGGCTGCACAGCCCTCCGGCGAGATCACCGAGTAGAACGAGTGCTCGAACATCGTTACGCGATCGCCCACCCCGATGCCCAACGCCCCGCCGCTGCCGCCTTCGCCGATAACCGCGCAAACGACCGGCGTGCGCAGGCGGGACATCTCCAGGAGGTTCACCGCGATCGCCCGAGAGATACCGCGCTCCTCGGACCCGATCCCGGGGAACGCGCCCTGGGTGTCGATCAGACAGACCACCGGCAGACCGTACTTCTCCGCCAGCTTCATCATCCGCAAGGCTTTGCGATAGCCTTCCGGGTGGGCGCAGCCGAAGTTGCAGCGGATGCGCTCGTTGGTGTCCTTGCCCTTGTTGTGACCGATGAGCATGACCTTGTGCGGTCCGATGCGCCCGAAACCGGTGATCATCGCATGGTCATCACCGAAGTATCGGTCTCCGTGCAGCTCGCAGAAGTCGCGTACGAAGTACTTGATGTGGTCGGTCACCAGCGGCCGACCCGGGTGACGAGCCACCTGTACCGTTTCCCACGCTGTGAGGTGCGCGTAGAGGCGTTTGGTCATCTTGCCCAGGCGAGCGCGCATCTCCTTGATGTCCTTGGACAGATCGCGCCCGGTGGCCCGCTGCTCACTCTCGAGGTTGAGTATCTCGGTCTCTATGCGCAGCAAGGGCTTCTCAAAAGCGAGGTGCACCGTGGTAGTACTACTGCTACCGGCGCCGTTCGCGGGTTGACTGCTCATCAATAGATCGATCCTGATGGAACCCCGTCGTTACGGTCTACAGATACATAGAACCCCCGCAACCATCGTCTGACGCGGGCGGTCCTACCCTCTCCCCCCCCGTATGCGAAGCTGTGGTTCTTCCCCTCAGCCGCGTGCCGGTGCGCCATCGGCGAGTCGCCGTCCATGCCACGCGGCGTAACCTCCCTATTATACCGCCGCCCGAGCGGTTGTGGGGCAATTGTCGTAACTACGCAAGAATAAACGAGTTATGGGCAATAATGAGGCCGAAAGGGCCGGTCCGACGGTGCTGGCGGCGCCGGAGGTCCCGGGAGAGGTTGGCTGGGATCGACGACTGTGGTGGTGCCCAAGACGACCACACGGTCCGAGCGCTGGCAGCTCGATCAGAGCCCCGAGCGCCAGCGAGTGGGTTTGGAGTCCAACGGTCCGCCCACCAAGAACCCACGCTGACGCTCGGGGCTCCGAACGACACCCGCTCGTATCGTTGCGTACCCAATGAACGCATGCCCGTATCAGGGCAGGTTATCGAAGCGCACGTTGCCCACGTCGGTGCGGGCGCTGAGCTCGCCGCCACCGCCGTTCAGCGTCGCGGTGACCCTGTGCAGGCTGGACTGTAAATCGGTGAGGGTAAACGCCCCCAGATCAGCCGCCACGATGCCGACATCCGTGTCCAGCTCCAGGCTGGCGGCAAACTCCGCCGGAACGCGGAGTTCGATGGAGCCGACGTCGACGCGAGCCTTGACGCTACCGCCTTCTTCCGGATCAGCGTCGATGCTGAGATTGCCGTTCTCGGCTTCCGCGTCCACATTGCCCGCCAGGGAATCAATACCGATCGATCCGTTCTCCACCGATACCGTGAGATCGCCCTGCTGCCCGGTGACGGTGACGCTGCCGTTCGCCACGCTGATGTTGGTGAGGGCTGTGTTGTCCTCCACTTTGACGGAACCGTTGTCGTTCTCGATCGCGAGGTTGAGCGCCGGCGGCAGAACAACTTCGAGATCCGCGTCATAGGTCCGGCCGGCCCCCGGCGGAGCGTTGAACGCCAGGAACGCCTGGGCGGGTGACGACTCCGCGATCGCCAGCTCGATGGTCCAGTCGTCCAAGGCATCGTTGGCCGCCTGGGACGATTCCGCCACAACGCGTTTTGTCCCGGTAATGAGGATCTCCGTAGCCGCGGGATCGACCCGCACCTCGATTGTGCCGTTATCCCAGGCAATGGACATCGAGCCGATGTCATCCAGTGGCTGACTCAGCTCGAAGTCCTCCTCGGCAACGAAAATGTTGGGTTGAATGGTTACCGTACATCCGGCAGCAACGGCGAACGCCGTAACGACTGCCGCACCTATCGCGCTTGCTCGTTTGCTCATGATATGCCTTTCCTGTTCGTCCGAGACTGGGTTGGACAATGTTTTGCCGTGCTCTGGAGCCCTCACGCCGTGCGGGCTCCAGGCGGCGGGGACCTGACCCGCACCGCCTCCGCGCCATCAAGGTACGCCGCAACTATCGCCGTGCACAAGTGTCCCTGGCAAGTGGTCTGCGCCGTTCAGGGCCGGTGTTTGGGGGGAGAGGGGCGCCCGGCGTGCTCCAGCACCGCGATGATCAGCACCACGCAGACGCATTGGGCAAACGCCAGGCAGGTGGTGACCCGATCTGCCTGAGGTAGGAGGATCGCCGAGAACCCCGTGGCGGCGGTGGCCAAGTAGATGGTCAGCACCGCTCCGCGCGGGGTCATGCCCTTCTGCACCAGGCGATGTGAGAAATGCCGCTGATCGCCGCGGAACGGGCTGTGGCCCGATCGAATCCGGTGCCAGCTCACGCTGACCACGTCGTAGAGCGGGACCGCGAGCACCACCAGCGGAACCAGCACACCGGTCGGCTGAAGATCCCGGCCGGGGTCGTAATAAGTGGTCAGCACGGTCAGCACCGCCAGGAAGTACCCGACCACCATGCTCCCGGCGTCACCCATGAAGATGGTCGCGGGAGTGAAGTTGAATACCAGAAAACCCAGGAGCGTACCCACGAAGATCAGGGTGACGACCGGAACGAAGAGCTGGCCTGAGCGGATCGCGGAGGCGGCGAAGATCGCGGCGGCGATGGCTGCCACCCCGGCACTTAGACCGTCCATGTTGTCCAGGAAGTTGAAAGCGTTGGTGATGAGTACGATCCAGACCACGGTGAGTGCGACGGCTGCTGGCGTCCCCAGAGCTTCGCCGGCCCGAATTCCAAACGGCCAGGCTACGAACAGCGCCACCGCGATCTGCACGAGCAGCTTGGGCAGGAAGCCCAGCGCCTTGACGTCGTCAATCAGGCCCAGAATGTGCAGGATCAGCGCCCCGGCGACGATGGCGAACACTTCCGAGAGTTTGGACGCCATCCCCTCCTGATGCATCACCAGCACGTCCGGAAGGCCCTCGAATGCGTCATGGCGAACCGCAAAATGAGCCACCAGCGTGGCCACAATCAGCGGGATGCAGATACAGGAGATGATCGCAATACCCCCGCCCAGAGCGATCGGCTGAGCGTGTCCCTTATGACCTCCCGGACGATCGACGAACCTGTAGCGTCTGGACCACGCGCGCACCGCGTAGGTCGCCCCGACCGAGCCGAGAAAGGAACCGACTAATGCGATCAGCATCACCGAATACATAGGCACCAGAGTCTAACCCACTGCGCAACTCGCGAGAAGTCGCCAGCCCGGGCGGAGACGCCATTCTGCGACGGCGGGGGGGGGACACGAATCAGCGAAGCCCACCTGGACACCGTGTGGCGGCGTTTGTGTCTGCTGCCGGGAATGCTAAGCTGGCTGGCGCCATGAACGCAGAAATCATCGGTGTGGGAACCGAGTTGACCACCGGGGCGGTGGTGGACACCAACTCCGCATGGCTGTCCCAGCGGCTGGTGGCGCTCGGGGTAACCGTGGTGCGGCACACCACGGTGTGCGACGATCAGGTCCGCCTCCGGGACGCG
>JAAEQG010001332.1 GCA_024231775.1 bacterium | reverse complement strand
TCAGGACGTTGGGAGTTTCCAGTCCGTGGCGCGCGCCGATCTCGTAATCGGTGGGGTCGTGGGCGGGCGTGACCTTGACCGCGCCGGTGCCAAATTCCGGTCTCACCACGTCGTCGGCGATGATGGGAATGCGGCGTCCGATGGCGGGCAGGACGGCGGTCTTGCCGATCAGGTGTTGCCAGCGTTCGTCCTCCGGGTTGACGGCGACGGCGGTGTCACCCAGGATCGTTTCGGGGCGGGTGGTCGCCATCTCGATGAACTCGGTCGCGCCTTTGGCCCATTTGCCGCTGCCCCACTCGCCCTGCGGCCCGTCCCAGTCCTCGTTGACGACAGGATAACGGACGTGCCACAAATGACTATCACGCTCCTCGGGGATCACCTCCAGGTCAGAGACCGCCGATTCGCAGCGCGGGCACCAGTTGACCAGGTACAAGCCCCGGTAGACGAGGCCCTTTTTGTACAGACGCACAAAGGCGGTGCGCACGGCGTGGCTCAAGTCCGGTTCGAGGGTGAATCGCTCCCGCGCCCAGTCGCACGAGATGCCCAGCCGCCGGTGCTGGTTGGTGATGCGGCGGTGGTAAATGTCCTTCCATTCCCAGACGTTATTTACGAATTCTTCACGGCCCAGTTCCTGGCGAGTGATGCCCTGCTTGCGCAGTTCGCGCTCCACCACGTTCTGGGTGGCGATTCCGGCGTGGTCGGTGCCGGGCAGGTAGAGGGCCTGGTAGCCCTTCATGCGGTGGTAGCGCGTCATCAGGTCTTCGACGGCGGCCGTCATGGCGTGGCCCAGGTGCAGCGCGCCGGTGATGTTGGGCAGCGGCATGGTGATGCACCAGTAGGGGCTGTCCGCGGGGATCAAGCCCAGTTCGACGCTTCTTTCGGGCCGAAAGTAGCCCTGTTCCTCCCACCATTGGTAGATGCGTTCTTCGTGTTCTTGCGGGTTGTAGGTTTTTGATAGTTTGTCGGTCATTGTCATTTCCTCCTGATGCTAACGATTGTGATAATTGACGATTATGGCCATCAAGCCAGCTTTTCTGCGACGGCAATCATACGACGAGACTGGGGTGCAAAGGCTTGTCTCTCCCACCCACCGTAAACGGTGAGCCAGTGCATCCCGGCAGATTCGATCATTCGCTCGAGTTCAGTAGCGGTGTAGAGACGAGTGTCGAACTCCAAGCTCTGCCACTCGCTGCCTTCCTGCCAGCGCCAGGTTTCACCCGAGCGGCCGGCAACCGGGTCGAACCAGGGGTCCGCCAGCACAGTCAGGTCGCCTACCTCGAACCAGTGCCGGTTCAGTTCCTGGCGTACCCGCCAATCCCGGTTCATCACGTCAATCAAAAAACGTCCGCCAGGTTTGAGCGCTCGCGCCACCCCTTCCAGCACCCGCAGGTTCTTTGCCTCGTCAGCAAAGTAACCAAAGGAAGAAAAAATACTGACGCTGGCATCAAAGGTCTCGACCCAGGGAATGTCCTGCATGTTCCCCCGGTGCCACGTGATCTTGACTGCTGCCTCCTTCGCTGCCCGGCGAGCCTGCGCCAGCAAGACTTTGCTCAAGTCCAGACCGGTGACACGGTAGCCGCGCTGCGCCAAGGGAACAGCGGTCCGCCCATAGCCACAGGCCAGGTCGAGGACAGATGCCTCGGGCTGCAATTCCAGGTAAGCGGCGATGCCATCTACCTGCTGTTGCGTGGCCTCCGGTGAGGTCAGTGGGCTAAAGAGCCGCAAGTAACGATCATCGAACAAAGTTTCCCACCATTCCATTGTACACCTCCCATGCAAAAACCCCTTTCGTCCAAGGACGAAAGGGGCGATCTTTCGCGGTACCACCTTGGTTCAACGACGGCTTTTGCTGATGCCGCCGTTGCACTCTGCGGCCCTCCAACAAGGGCGCTCGCTGTAACGGGCGAACCCGGAGAGGCTTGTTCGATGCGGTCTCTCGACTTCCAGGCGACGTTCGGCGGGGGGCGCTGCGAGGGCTGGCAGCCGGTGACCCGCTTCTCTGCCCATTTGAAT
>JAAEQG010001331.1 GCA_024231775.1 bacterium | reverse complement strand
GCGACAGTGAGCGTCTCTACAGCATACAGCGGGCCCAGTCTCAGGGCTATTAGGGGAAGTACGTATTTCGTGTGAGGGCGGGCAGAAACGAAATGGGCGGTGAGTCCACGCTCTCACAGCCACCCGTGTGGTGTCATCAGTTATCTGCTAGCGTGGGATTGCTTGCAGCGGCGTGACTTCGGCGGTTGGGGCCGGGACGGCGCGCGGGGATGTCACCGGGCCGGGCGGGGTGGGCGGTTATGGTTACCGGCTACCCCGCTCTGCGCCGAGCACGGGCTCGAATACGTTGTCCTGAAACGCCTGCCCAAACCCGGTCTGACCCGCAGAGAAAGCACCCACCTCCGCGGATTCTGACGTTGCCAATTGAAGCATCCGTCAGAAGCGCAGGGTAGGTTCTCAACCCACGCGTCAAGGTTCTCACACGCCGCGCCGGCGGCGTCGCTGACGCCACCCGACCAGACCGGCGCCGAAGGTGCCGAGCAGGAGGGCGGAAGGAACGGGGATACACGTCAGGTCGGCGTCGATACCCGTCGAGCGCGAATAGTCCGATCCGGTTGTGTTGGCCGATAAGGTCAAGAGGTACTCGTGATCGGGATTGACGGCATAGCACTTCTGCCAATCGAAACCAAGGGGTTCTCCCGGCCCGGCGCCCATGGCCGTGAAGTCATCGAGCACAGACCCCAGCGTGGCATCACTGAGCGTGTATCGGACAACGGTCTCAGAAGGGACGTAGTTCTCCGTCCAGCCGGAGACGCGAGCACACAGAGAGGACCCGACAGGGGTGAATCGGTACTCGGAAGTGGCCCATGCGAATGAATACCAATAGAAGGACTCGGCGCTCACGGCGAAATCCCCCGCGATACTATGGGCGTAGCCCGTGGCGGACAGCGGTTGGCCCACGGCAACATCCAAGGGTGTCGCACTGGTCTGGTCGTAGGTCAGGACGTTGCCGGTGGGTAGCCAGGGGGGCGAACTTTCGCACTCGCCCGCCTCCCCCCAGACGTGGTGACTCTGCGAGAGCAGGTTGATGGCCGAGGGGCCTCCGTAGGCGGTTCCCGCCGCAGCCAGGAAGAGCACGGCCAGGCTCAGTAGCGCCCGCCTGCCCATCGCGCGTCCGATTGTCACTTGCCCATACAATGGTAACCGTTTCATCTCATTCTCCTTTCTAAAATGCCTGGCCCGACTCACCCCGCGGGAAGCGTCCGGCGGCGCTGCGACCAGGCGACTCCACCGGCGCCGAGCGTACCGAGCAAGAGGGCCGAAGGACTGGGAATACACGTCAGATCCACAGCGATGCCCGTCGTCCGCGCCGCATCGGCACCGCCTGAGTAGGCGTGCAATGTCAGGAGGTATTGGTGTTCCGGACGGACGGCGTAGCGCTTCTGATGATCGAAACTGCCGCTATCGAAGGCGGCTTCAAAGCTATCGAGCTCGACATTCAGCGTAAGATTCTTCAGCGCGTATTGAGCGTCACACTCGAGGTCGGCACAGCTATCCGTGCTGCCAAAGACGCGAACGCGCAGAGAGGATTCGCCCGGCATGAATCGATACTCCGAAGCGGCCCAAGCGGAGGAATACCAGTAGGCGGATTCGGCTAGCACCCCAAGATCCCCCGCGACGCTGTGGGCGTAGCCCGGGAAGGGGTCGCTCATGATCTGCCGGCCGGCGGAGACATCCAAGGGAGTAGCTTTGGTCTGGTCGTACTCTATGACCTTGCCGGTAGCGACGTGGTTTCCGTACCCATCGATCGTGGACTCACCGGCGACCCCCCACACGTGGTGGCTCTCCGAGAGCAGGGTGACGGCCGAGGCGCCCCCGTAGGCGGTTCCAGCGGTCGCCAGGAGAACCACGGCCACACTCAGCAGCACCGGCTTTCCCCTCTTATGCGCAGTCGCTACGTTAGCATGCAAACGGCAATCCTCTCATTGTGGTCTCATTTCTGCGGCGTTGGGCGACGGC
>JAAEQG010001330.1 GCA_024231775.1 bacterium | reverse complement strand
GCGCTCGCCCACCGTGGCGTGGACGTGAGCGTGGTGGAGTTGCTGCCGCAGGTTCTGGCTCCGCTTGACGCGGACATGGCGGCGGCTGTCGCCATGCATTTGCACGGGCAGGGGGTAACTCTCCACCTCGGCGATGCAGTGGAGAGCTTCAAGCACGCAAAAGGTCGCGTCAGTGGGGTGGTGCTCAAGAGCGGGCAGGTCATCGAGACCGATCTGGTGTTGATGACCATCGGGGTGCGTCCAAACGTCGCCCTGGCGAAGGACGCGGGTCTGGAGATCGGTGCGCGCGGGGGCATCAAGGTCAACCGGCGGATGGAGACCAATGATCCGCACATTCTCGCCGCGGGGGACGCGGTCGAGGTCACGCACTTGGTCACCGGGGAGTCGGTGCTCATCCCCCTGGCCGGTCCGGCGAACAAGCACGGGCGCCTGGCGGGAGAGATCGCCGCTACCGACAACCAGACGCCCGCTCCCGCCCCCGCAGTGGCCGGCACGGCGGTGGTGAAGGTCTTCGACCTGACCATCGCGATGACCGGTCTGACCCGCAAGGCCGCCGAGCGCGCCGGCGTTGCGGCGGAGCACGTCATGGTCAAGCGCGGGCACCACGTGGGATACTACCCGGGAGCGGAGGAGATGACCGTCAAGCTGGTCTACGAGCCGAGCACGCGCCGGGTGCTGGGAGCGCAGATCGTGGGCGGCGCCGGGGTGGACCGGCGGATCGACGTCGTTGCGACCGCCCTTCACTTCCGCGGCACGGTGGACGATCTGGCGGCGTTGGACTTGGCCTATGCCCCGCCCTACGGGGCCGCCAAGGACCCGGTGAACATCGCCGGTTTCGTCGCCCAGAATCAGGAGCGCGGTTTGGTTAAGCACGTGGACCCGGCGGAGGTGGATGCGCTCGTCGCCCGGGGTTATCAACTGGTGGACGTGCGTAGCCCCGAGGAGTTCGCCACGGGGGCCATCCCCGGCGCGCTTAATGTCTGGGTCGATGACCTCAAGGCGAATGTCCACAAGCTGTCACCCGACCAGCCGATCTTGGCGTACTGCGGAGTCGGTCAGCGCAGCTACTATGCAGCCCGGGCGTTGGCGGGACTCGGGCGCGCGGATGTCGTCAGCCTGGCGGGCGGGCTCGGAGCGTACGCGATTCACTGTGCGGCTGCGGGCTTGGCCGGCCGGACATGATCGCTCGGAAGGCCGGTCCCACATAGGTTTGGGATACGCTCAAATGTTCTGGACGGCGTTCTCGCCAGTGTTGTGAAGCGGCGAGTGGCGTCGGATTCGAGGAGATTCGGACCTTCGTGCCGTTAAGATGGGGGCCTTGGAAAATGTGGGGAAAGCGATAACCGTGTCACCTAACCTATTTGTGGATAGCGGTTTGCGGCGATTGCAGGCGAATCGTACCGTTCGCTCGGCGGGGAGAATCCGGCTGATACCTGGATCGTCTCGTCACCGGCGGATGGTCGCCAAACTAGGAGTTCTGGAGCAGTGACACGAACACAGGGGAGAGAGCGTTATGGCCGTCAACATGAACTTCATGCCCACGTTGGGCGATGCGACACAGACACAACAGTGGCTGGATGAGGCGCGCGAAACCGGACAGACGGACACCTATAGCCGCAAGTACCGCGATCCACGGACAACCTGGAACGTCCCGCTGGAGATCCACCTCAATGTGGAGGGTGGGCTTCAGGAAACGTGGTACGTCACATCGTGTGACATCTCCGAGGGTGGGGTCGGCTTCAAGTGTCGGAGTTCCGTCGCGCCGTATACGCAGGTCATGGTCTGCCGCGCGGGCGAGATGGTCGGCGTTACAGCCGCAACGGTGAGCTGCACGCAGACCCTGGGCGGCTTTCTGATCGGCTGCGAGTTCCGCGCTGAGCAGGAGGCGGCGGCGGTCCGGGTGAGCAAGGCGGGCTAGTACCGGATCTCGCATGAATGTGCCGATTCGTGTCTTTTCCGTAACCGTAAGGGAGCGGACGAAGACGAGTTCCGGGTCAACCGGCGATCAGACTCAAAGCCCCCGGAGGGGGCGCTTCTGAGGTAGCCAGGGGCGCTAGCCCCTGGGATCAGCTTGGTATGAGCTCCATCGGACTGCGTAGCGCGGTTACGCATGCGGTGGGCCACAGGTCGGCGCTCGGGCCTGAAGGCGAACTCGCTAACATCAGCTCCGCGCTAGGACGCACTTCTGAAGGGTACGAGGATTCCAGGCGCAGGTTCTCGGTTGTGCGGCAGGCGGAGGCGACCTCTATAGTGCTTCGACAGGGACCCACAAGTCCCAGGCGGATAACGGGCTGCCCACCAGCGCCAGCACAGTCTACGCCCAGCTCTGGTCCAAGATCGGTAGCACGTGGGACTACAACAGCCACACCTGCACAGCCAACTCGAAACAAGCGTAGGTGAGGCTGCATCCGGTGCGGTTGCGCTGAGCAGCAACCGGCGGGTGCGTTCTGCGGTTTCTTACGATCCGCGCCTTATCTCGTGCGCGAGAGATGGTACTATGGGTCGTGCGTGGTCTGGAGATAAGGAGACTTTGCATGACTCAGGTCTGGAATCGAGTGGGCGCGGCGAGGGCGATTCTTCTGGGCGCGGTGCTCTTGCTGGGATGGTCGGTAGCGAGAGGCGCGGATGAGGCTGCGCCGAAGAAGGCCCCGGCGATGGGGAAGTGGGAGCGGCACTACTACGACCGGGTCGCCCGGTTCGAGCGGGAGAACCTCGCCCGCAAGAACATTGTGATGGTCGGATCGTCACACATCGAGGGCTTCGACGCCAGCCGACTCCTGCCCGGGCGGCGGATCGTGAATCGCGGGATATCCTCGGACCGGATCGGGATCGACGACCGCGGGGTGCTGCACCGTCTGGAGAACTCGGTCTTCGACTGCGATCCCGGCGTGGTCATACTCGAGAACGGGGTGAACGATCTCGGCGAGCTACACCGTCATGGCCGACCGTCGGTCGATCAGATTGACGTATGCTATCGTGAGGTGGTTAAACGGATCCGCACGCGACTGCCCGACGTCCCGCTGGTGATTGTGGGCCTGTTTCCGACCGGCGGGCGCTATGCCGACCTGGGGCCTCTGGTTGTCGAATTCAACCAGCGTCTCGCGAAGATCGCTGCGGATCATGGCTGCCGTTTCATAGATGTGTACGCTCCGTTTGTCGATTCCGCGGGGCACCTTCGCCAGGAGTACTCGAGAGACGGCCTGCATCTCACCGAAGCGGGATACCGCGTGTGGGCGGAGCTTATCGAGGCGGCGCTGGTCCTGGAGCTTCATGAGGGAGATCGGAAAACCCAGTAAGGGAGGCGTATTCGCGAGGGCCTCAGGGTTGTCGGATTAAGCGGCGGGTGGCATGCCTTCATCCCGGCGTAGCCGGGAGGTAGGCATGAGCTGCGCCATCGTGGTGCGGATGCAGGTGCGTGTGCTCCATCGTCTCAGCGGCAGTAGACAAGACCCTGGGTGCCATGGCCATCGCGAAGTGTGGCCATGATTGGCTGAACAACATGCTCACCCTCCGGGATGAGCATGGCACCCGGTTAGCGTTCGAGTGGCCGCGCGGACTGAAGTCCGTGGCTCGTTGATCGGCACAGTTGTACTGGACTTGGTATAAGGGAGGCGCATTCGCAAGGACCCAGGCGCTGTCGAGTCAGGCGGTGGTTATTCGCCGGCGCATACCTGCTGGAAGTCGAGGAAGTCCGCCAGGTCAACGTCCTCATCACCGTCGAAGTCGAATACGTCCGCGCATTCCTGGAACGCAGGCACCTCATCGGGGCCGCAGTCCGCCAGGCAGAACTCGAAGTAGAAGTAGTCGTCCAGGTTCACCAGGCAGTCATCGTCCATGTCACCGAGCGGACCGCCGGAGGGGTTGACCGGCTCGCCAGGCGGGGTGTGGTCGCAGGCATCGTCCTCGTTCACCACCCCGTCGTTGTCGATGTCCGCGTCGCAGTCGTCTGGGACGCCGTCGCCGTCGAAGTCAGGGTCGCACGCGTCCGGTGTGCCGTTCGCATCACAATCATCCGCCGGGCAGATGCCGCATCCTTCCGTCATGACGAACTCGGTGCATAGTCGGTCCCAGTGTACCTGGCAGCAGTATGGATCGACTGCGCAGACACAGGCTTCGATGACCGGATCATTGCAGCCGACCCCGTGCAAGGTCGTGCAGCAGTCGTGCTGGACGCTGACTTCGCACTGATCCAGCACGGCGTTCGAGTCGCAGTCCTCAGCCCTTCCCGCAACGAGGTCGCATTCGTCGAGGGCCGCGTTTGTGTTGCAGTCCAAGGCGCTTCCAGCCGCGACCTCGTCATCGTCGGCGACGTCGTTGTAGTTGCAGTCGTCCGGCTGATACTCGTGCGCCCCCATGTCCACGAAGGGCAGCCCGCCGGTTCCGGTGTCCGGAGTAAGCGGATCGTCCGCGAAGCGCGGCAGCCCGTTCAGGTCGAACGGCGGGATCGGCTGAACGCCGTTGCTGCCTGCGTCAGTGTCGGCGTCGCTGTTGCCCGCGTCGATCAGCGGCGAACCCGGCCTCAACCGCAGATCGCCGAGCTCGTCCGGGCCATCCCCCGGCTCAACCCTGAACCGCGGATCAGCCCCCGTGTTACCCACGCCACCCAGCGCGCCGCTCCATCCTTCGATGCAGGAATGGTCTATGGTGGCTGTGGCTCCTGAGACAACGTGAATCTGCGCCGACTCCCCACCGGACCCATAACTGCCCTCATTGGCCCAGAGGATGGAGTTCGACAAGAGGACAGATGCTCCATCATAGCCGCATATGCCTCCGTGGCCTTCGGGGTACTCCAACGTGTTATCCACCAGCGTGCAGTTCGTTAGGGTGACGATGCCCTCAAAGGTCAAGACGACGCCTCCACTCCCCGACAAGTTGCCCTGGAACTCACAGCCGACCATGACGACGTTGCTTCCGCTGCGGCTGCAAACCGCGCCGCCACCACCGGTGTATGTTCCCCCCCGGACCGCTCCCATTCCAGCCCCCCGGTTCCACCGAAACCTGCAATCCGTTACTGTCGGTCTGGCGCTGTTGGCGTAGATCGCTCCGCCCTCCCTGGCCCAGTTGCGCTCGAAAAGGCAGCGCGTGATGCTTGGATAGCCCGTGTCGACAATCAGTCCGGCGCCCTTATTGTCTGTGGGAGAAAACAGTGCAGCGCCACCACGAATCACAAACCCGTCGAGGACGGTCGTGCTCGGCATGCCGCTGGCGTCGACAACGTGATAGCTGTTTTCGTCGTGGTGGCTGAGATCGAACTCAACCGTGTCGTCTCCGTCCAGATCGCCACTCAGGATTGTCGGGTTCGCCTCGATATCCCGTTCAGCCAGGCTGCTCTCACCGCCGGCAAAACCTCCGTACATCTCCACCCCCGCGACCAGCTCAAACGTCGCCTCCTGGTCGCCAAGGGTCTGGCCCGCACCATG
>JAAEQG010001329.1 GCA_024231775.1 bacterium | reverse complement strand
CGACCTGCCGGTGGGGTACAGCGATCACACGCCGGGAGTCGAGGTCGCCTGGGCGGCGGTTGCTTTGGGGGCCCGGATCATCGAAAAGCACCTCACCCTCGACCGAACAGCCCCGGGTCCGGACCACCGCGCCTCGCTGGAACCGTGCGAGTTTGCCCAGTTGACCGCGGGTATCCGTCGGGTTGAGTCGGCGCTGGGCGACGGCGTGAAGCAGGCCCGGGCGAGCGAGGCTGACGTGCTTGCGGCGGCCCGACGTAGCCTGGTCGCGACAGCGGATCTGGCTGCGGGAACCGTGCTTCGCCGGGAGCACTTGGCGTTGAAGCGACCGGGTACGGGCATTCCTCCGGCGGAATTGGAGACGGTGCTGGGCGAGCGCCTGGAACGCGGCATGTCGGCGGATGAGCTGCTCACCCGCGCGCATCTTGGCAGCAACGGAGGCGGATAGTGCGTTCGGTCGGATTGGTGACCACTTCGCGTAGTGACTGGGGGATTCTGCGGCCGGTGGCTGAGGCGCTGCGCTGTCGGGACGACGTGGAGTTGTTCATCATCGCCGGGGGGATGCACCTCGCCCAGGCGTTCGGTCACACCGTAGACGAGATCGCTGCGGATGGTTTCGAGATCGCCCGGCGCGTAGAGTATCTTCAGCCGGGCGACACCCCGGAGGCCATCGCGGCGTCGATGGGGGCGGGCGTGTCGGCGTATGCGGCGCTCTTTGGCGAATGGCGTCCGGACCTTCTGCTGGTGACCGCTGATCGGTTTGACATGTTCCCCGCAGCCGTAGCGGCGACACCGTTTGTGATTCCGCTGGCCCATCTGCACGGCGGGGAGACCACGGAAGGCGCCTTCGACGACGCCCTCCGCCACGCTATGACCCAACTGTGTCACCTTCACCTCGTCGCCACCGAACAATACGGCGAGCGTGTGCGTCGGATGGGGGCGGTGGAGGAGAACGTCCACGTGGTGGGGGCGCCGGGCCTGGACGATCTGTTGACCTTCTCCCAGCTAAGCCCCGAGCTGATCGAAAGAGAGTTCGGCTTCCGCCACGGCGAGACCAATCTCCTGGTGGTCTATCATCCGGTGACGCGCTCGTTGGAAGAGACCACGCAAGGGGCGGAGCAGCTCTTCCTAGCCTTGGAGGCGGTGGAAGCCAATCTGGTGATTACGCATCCGAACGCGGACACCGCCCACACCACCATCGAGGGCGTGCTGGATCAGTTCGCCAGCCGGCGCGCGGATGTGCGCACCGCGGTAAACCTTCCGCGCCGGACCTTCCTGAGCTTGATGGGCGCCGCCTCCGCCCTGGTGGGCAACAGCTCGGCGGGGATCTGGGAGGCGCCGAGCTTCCGGCTGCCGGCGGTGAACATCGGTTCGCGTCAAGGCGGTCGCGTACGCGCCGCCAACGTCATCGATTGTCCTCCGACGGCGGAGGACGTAGCTGGTGCTCTGCAGCGTGCTCTGGATCCACAGTTCGTGCGGTCCCTGGAGGGGCTGATCAATCCCTACGGCGACGGCCAAAGCGCCCCGCGCATCGCGAAGATTCTGGCGACCGCTCCCCTCTTCCCGAACGGATCCGCAGATGCGGAAACCGAGCCGCGACCGTAAGGGAGCGGACAGAAGCGGCACCCTTGCCCACCGCCACGATCAACCGCTACGATCAAGAGTCCGGGGCGCGCCACACCTCGTACACGCCGGAGCGACCCAGGTTCTGCCATCCCGCCCCCAACAGGACGCGGGCAAGCTGATCCCCACGACCGGCACTGTAGTCCACGACCACGTGATCGACCGGATAGAGCGCCCGAAGCTGGCCAAGTGCTTTTCGCACGATGCCATCCGGAGGTCCCTCACGACCGGCACGTGCGTAGAACACATCGCGCAGTCGCAGGACCAGGCGGGGGTAGTTAGCTTGGTCGCACGGTCGGACAAGATGCTCACGCGATAGGACCAGACCCACCTTGGGCATGAGTTGAGGCAGCTCCCGGGTCACCGTGCGCGGCCCCCAGACATAGGGAGCTGCCTCCATCCCGCCCAGAAGATCAGGCAATCCGAGGATGTCGGCGGAGAAACGGCTTAGACGCTCGGGGGCTGGCCCGGGCTGCATGACGTGTGCCCGTACTTGACTGAGGAAGCCGAGGAACACTCCCACAACCGCGAGGGACGCCACGAAGGACCGCGTCGGGGTCAGCGTGTTGTCGGAACGTCGCAAGAGCAGGCCACATGCCCAATACAGAACGAAGGCGATGATCGCCGCCGCCGCCAGACTGGGCATGACCCAGCGCAAACGCCAGAAGATCGACGTGGGCAACGCCCGGTTCACCCAGGTACCCAGCCAGACGCAGTTGCAGCAAGCGACCACGACGATCCCGATCAACCCGGTCAGGAAGATCTCGCGGCGCCGCCTGACCAAGACCAGGGCTAGCGGAGTCGCGACCGCCGCCAGGTGAAACACCATGTTCTGGCCGAACAGCACCTGTGGATCATGGCGGCGAATCGGCCGGTCGTCGAGCCGCACCAAGTCGCGGGAGCGCTGCGGAGAACCCGGCACGCGAAAGCCTGGTAGGGACGGGCCGTCCACCGGGCGATTGCGCAGAACGCGCGTCGATCCGCCAAAGGCTGCGTACGCGGCAAGCACGATCAGCAGCATGGGCAGAGCGCGGCGCCGCCCGATCGCCGCGTAGACGCAGACCGTACCCGTCCACATGGCTCCGAGTATCGTCGCAAACGGGTGGATCAGGTGGCCTACCAGGGCAACCGCGAGATTGAGTCCCAAGTGGCGTCCATTAGGCCGAAAAACCATCAGCAACAGGGCAGCCAACTGCAACGGATGGAGGATCCACAGATGAACCGATTTGTTCTGCGTCGTACGCGAGAGCAGGAAGATGACGTAGCTGCGCTCGTACTCCCAGGATTTATTCAGCACCAGCAAAGCTACGACAAGCCCGAGAGGAACCGCCCAGCGATGCATCCTCAGCAGGACCATGAGCAGCCCCGCCAGGGCGCTGACGCCGATCAGCACGAACAGCGGTCCTAGCACACTGTGGTGCAGAGCGGCGGGCTCGACCCGGGTCACCCAGGAGATCGCTCCGACGAGGGGTGCGATCAGCGGGGACATCGAGTTGTGCTTGAGACCGAAACCACCGCCCAGCGACGGCTCTGAGGCGCCCAGCGGAAGGCCGTAGCGGTAGTCCACCGCCAGGGAAACATAGGTGACATCGTCGGAGTTCCACGCGCTGCGATGGAGGTGGTTCGGGTCGGACTCAGACGGCAAGCCGTAGCTGACCTGCATCGAGTGCCAAGTGAGCGCCGCCGCCGCCAGCCACAGCAGGCTGACCAGCCAGACGCCGCTCGGGGGGGATGCAGCTTCGGGCTTCGTCCGCGTTGACCGGGACGACCGGCGGGGGGCAGCGCTCGGCTGCGGTTTCGCCGCAGGAGTGGCCCGCGACCGCAAACCCAGCAGGAGGATGACGCTCGTGAACAGCGCGGCTGTTGCAGCCAGAACGGTTCCCTGCCACCATTCGGCAGTGCGGCCCTGCGCGGCGGTCCAGGCGACGCCGGCGAGAAGGACCACGATACCCAGGAGCGCTAATGCCCCATACCATCGCGGAGCGTCCAGGCTGAGGTCCGCTTCGGGAGTCAACCCGTCGCGTGGTGTACTGGGAGCACCGCGACGAAGCAGAACGGTCAGCAGCACCGCGGTGATCGCGGCGTACAGCCCACCGTACGCGAGCAGGACCGTCGAGAGTTTCCAGTGCAGCAGGCTTCCCGCCCAGGAGGAGAGTCCAAACAGGGTCAGACCCCCGACCGTAGCCAACGCCAGGCGGGATACTCCGCAACCCAGCGGATGGTTAGATGGAAACAGCACCTGCGCTGCCAGGACGCCGGGCAGGATCAGGACACACCAGGACGCAGCCGTCGCAGCCATCTCCCAGCGGGGGGCGCACACCAGGATCAGCAAAGGGGCGAACAGCGGTCCGAGCAGGCGCATCCACGCAGCCAGCTTCTCGGTGGTTCCGGCTTCGGCCGGCGTTCCCAGAATGCGCGGGTGGAGATTGGACATCGCGAGTGCTTCAGGCGTCTCCGGATAGGCAGAGGTCGTTCCGAGCCTCAAGCGTCAGCGCGGGTGCCAACAGAGGCCCAAGCGCCAGCGCGGGCTCTTCGTGGGCGAACCGTTGACCTATGGACCCGCTCGCTTGCGCTCGGGGCTCTGATTGAGTGCCCGCAATGGGCGAAACCGGGCACCACGTTGCTGATTCGCGAACCGGCTGATCTGTCATGGACCTGGGCGGGGTAACCGCGCTGAGCAACGTTATCATGGATCGTCCGTTTCTTCGGCGGGTTGGCTGGTGGAGGTGGGCGGATCCGCTCCTTGCTTGGCGTATCCCAATGTGCCGAGTTTCCGAAGGATTTCCGCATCGAGCTGCTGCTCGGGAATATCCTGACCGGCGGAGGGGATGCGGAAGGCGGTCATCCGCGCCACCCAATCTTCCAGCTCGCCACGGAGGCGACCGGCGACGTCGGGATTGGCGTCGAACAGGTTGCGCGTCTCCATGGGGTCCACGTCGAGATCGTAGAGTTGATAGCGCCCGACAACCGGGATAGCCGGGCTGCTGGGTCGCGGATCCATGATGAACTTCCACCGCCCGTCACGGACCGCAAGCTGAAAGTCACGCGATTCCATGAAGACCAACTGCGGGTCGAGAGGGTCACCGAGCAGGGCACGATACAGACTGCGCCCCTGGAACTGACTGGTGGGTTGAGTCGGCGCGACATTGAGCAGGTCCAGCACCGTGGGAACCAGCGAGAGCATCTCCACCGGCGTTTCGATACGCCGGCCCTCCGCAACCCGTCCGGGGTAGCGAAAGATCAGCGGGACGCGGGTGCAGGCTTCGTACACGTAGCGACCGTGGTTGAACCAGTAGTTGTGCTCGCCCAGACTCTCCCCGTGATCGGCGGAGAGCACTACGAGCGAGCGTTCGGTCAATCCATGCTGATCGAGTGCCCCGAGGATGGAACCCATCACTTCGTCAGAGGAAGCGATCTCCGCGTCATACGCCGCTACGAAATCGCCTACCGTGGTCAGGCCCTCGGTGCGCTGATAGCGCGGAAGACGATAGCGCGGGGCAGCCTCCGCCCCACCCGCATGTAAGTCGTCGGCCGTGAACTTCCCCGCCAGAGACTCGGGCGGCAGGTAGGGACCGTGCGGGTCCAGCAAGTGTACCCACAGGAAGAAAGGCTGCTCGTGGTGATCCGCCAGCCAAGCCAGAACCTGCCGGGCGATTTCGTCGTTGGGCACGAAGGAGGCTTCCTGATTGCTCCGCTTGACCCCGTCGCTGGTGTCCCACATCTCGTGGACTTCATCGAAGCCCTGGGTGAAGTTGAAGTACGTCCCGACGTTCACGTTGGCCACGAACGCCACGGTGCGATACCCGTTGTCGCGCATCACCTCCGCGAGCAGCAGCAGGCGATCATCCAATCGCCGGTGCAGACCCCGGGCTCCGTTCACCGCACAGTAGGTGCTCGACATGATCGAGGCGACGCTAGGCCCGGTCTTAGGCCATTGCACCTCCGCCTGAGTGAACACCGTACCCTGCAAAGCCAACTCGTCGATATGCGGTGACGTAGCCCGAGAGTAACCGTACACCCCGAGATGGTCAGCCCGCAACGTATCGATGGTCAGCAGCACAAGGTTGTCCTTGGGCAGCGCCCCCGGCGGTCCGCCGTCATCCGCCCGCTTCGGAAGCAACCACGCGCCCAGCCCGACCAAACCCGCAATACAGAGCACAGCCGGCAGCAACCACCGGGCGCGCCGCTGGGGTTCTGGGGTCACCCTCTTGGACTGTCGCTTTCCACCTGCCATTCGCAGTTCCTGTCGTCAGCCGAGCACCCGATCAGAGCCCCGAGCGCAAGCGAGCGGGTCCGAATCCCACCGGAATCGTCACCGAACCCAAACCAACCAAATCAACCCCGCCAACCCGAGCAAGATCCCCCCGATGACCAGCCCGGGAAAGCGGAACACGTAGAGACCGCACAACTGACGGAGGTACAGCAATTGCTGCCAGAAAGTCAGCTTGCTCGTGCCATGCAATCGATCGGTAAAGACGATGGGGACCTCGGCGTAGCGGCGGCATCGACACTTGACCATCAGCTCCAACGCGATCTTGTAGCCGATCGGATTCAACCGCTCCGCCCGTCGCCACGTCTCCCGCCGTAGGCAGAAGAAGCCCGCCATCGGATCACGCACCGGCGTGAGCAATCGCGCCGGAACCGTAGCCACCCAACTGTTCAAGCGGCGCAAGAACGGCCAATCCCGCATTTCCCCCCCGCCCACATACCGCGAACCAACCACGAACTCAGCCTCGCCGTCGAACACCTTGCGGGCCAGCTCGGGGACTTTCTCCGGCGGGTGAGAAAGGTCCGCGTCCATCACTAGCAGTACCTCGTGCCGGGCCTCCTCGAAACCGCGGACGACGGCTGAACTCAGGCCCCGCTCACCTCGGCGCACCACGATGCGCACGTCGAAATCGTTCGCCAGTTCCGCCACGATCGCCTCTGACCCGTCGTCAGAATCGTCATCCACGATAATCATCTCCGCCTCGATGGCGGAGGCCCGAGTGGCGGCGAACACCCGCTCGCACAGCGGGCGCAGGTTATCGGCTTCACGGTAGGTCGGCACCACGACGGACAAGCGTTGTTCAAGTTCTTCCATGGAGGTCCATCATAACCAAGATGCTGGGCTTTCGCGCCATGGTGCATATGAGGTTTTGCTTTTTTGCTTCGCCGGTCATTGTGGCGGCCTGCTTCTCGCAGGCCGATGTCCGGCGGGGACGCCAGCCGCCACAGACTCGCCGGGTGCCCCACCGCTGAAGGAGCTGTCGGTTCAGTTGGCGTGGGTTTTGATGTCGATTCCGGTTCGAGTTGGTACAGTGTGAATCGGTTTTGGGCAAGTATGATTGCTGGGAGGCACACGTCGTGAGTGGATGGAACCAAGCTCCACTGCCGCGGGATCAGATTCTTCTGTTCCCCGAGATGCTGGGAGACCGGGTCCCCCAGAATCATGCGGTGTGGCTTCTCGCGGAAATCCTGGAAACCCTCGACTGGACGAGCTGGGAACGGCACTACGTTCTGGTGGCAGGACAACCCCCCAATCACCCCAGGATCATGGCTGGGGTGATTCTATACGGCCTGAGTCACGGGATCCGCTCCAGCCGACGATTGGAGTG
>JAAEQG010001328.1 GCA_024231775.1 bacterium | reverse complement strand
GGGTCGAATGGCCCACCGGCACCAGCCAAGCCAGCTACGACGAGCTCAACCGTCCTGTTTTTTCTGTGGTATCACAGTGGAACGGTAAAACCGTCCTCGGCGTCCAGCAACGCGACACCTTCCGCCACGAGACCGAATACAACGCCGGCGGCCAGGTGATCCATCAAACCTCTCCCGGCGGATTGGAGCTCGATTTCTATTACAACGAGCGCGGCCTGCCCATCCGCCTCGCCGGCGGGTTCGAAGGCGATACGCGGTCGATCTTCGCCGGGATTCAATACGATCACCGCGGCGCCATCACCCGCACGGATTCGCAAAACGGCACGAGCACCTGCTCCTGGTACGACAACCGCTCCCGGCTCCGCGGCATGATGGCCGGTCCGTCCGGAAAAGTGTTCTGCAACGGAAGCGATCCCACCGCCACCAATCCCGCGGCGTTCCAGCACGTGGCGTACAATTTCACATCCGACGGTCATATCTCGCACATCCACGATCTGACCGAGTCCAAGCCCGACATCCCCCGCTTCGAAGCGAGCTACGAATACGACCGCCTCTCCCAGCTCACCGCCGCGCATACGACTAAAGGGTACATTAGTTATTCATACGACACGATCCAGAGCCTGATCAGGCGGACGTCGGACACGCCGTTCAACAACCTGACCACCGGCGAGTTCAAGTACGGCGAGAACGGCGCCGGGCCGCACCAGGTGACAAGCGTCGGGGACAAGCGCTTCGAATACAACGAGATCGGCCAGATGAAGCAGTACAACGGCTTCGATCTCCATTTCGATGTCGAAGGGCGGTTGGTCAAGGCCGAGAAGTCCGGGCAGGTCACGATTGAGTATTATTATGGCACCGGGTTCGATCGGAAGCTGACGATCATCCGGAGGTCCGGAGAGCCGGCTAAGATCATCCAATACATCTCCCAGGATTATCAGATTCGAGACGGCGAAGAGACGTGGTTTTTGTCCGGCGGGCACGGGCAGGTGGAGATCAGTAGGGCCGAAGGGTTGGAGATCGATCTCGCGCTGCTCGATGAGATGGAGCGGTATGTTGCGGATCCGGACGGGCATAAGAAGCCGGTGGCCGCGGAGTATATGGATCTGGATGGGGATGGCGACGATCAGT
>JAAEQG010001327.1 GCA_024231775.1 bacterium | reverse complement strand
TTTACCAGAGCGATTGGCCCCCATTCGTGTACCTTGCCGACGGTGGCAACTACACCGCCCAGTACACCACATATGAGACCGTGGGCACGCTAAACGTGCCGGTTCGGCTCCACGAGGTCAGCGGCATCACAGCGACCGTGGACTACTCCACCGCTGACGGTTCAGCCGTGGCTGGAGAGGATTACACTGCGGTCTCGGGTACCCTAACCTTCAACCCCACCGAGACCGAGAAGCAGATCACCATTCCGATCCTCACTGACGGCATCGCTGACACCGATGAGACCTTCACCATCACCCTTTCGAACGAGGATCACTGCGTGCTCGATGGGCTCTTACCGAACAACGGTGTGGTAACGCTCTACGACGACCTGGCAGTATCCTTCGTAGCTGACACAGGGTTGGCCTTTGAGGATCAGGGCACAGCGACGCTTGGGGTTCAGCTTTCCCGGGCCATGGGCTACGACATTACGGTTGACTACACGAGCAGTGACGGAACCGCGACGGCGGGCGAGGACTACACCGCCACCTCCGGTACTGTGATCTTCACCGCAGGTACGACTCAACAGTCGATCCTGGTACCCCTTTCCAGCGACAACGAAGTCGAAGATGACGAGACCTTCATCGTAAATCTGAGCAACCCCATCGGAGCGCCGCTCGGTATGCCTTCTGAGTTCGCGGTGACTATCCTTGATGACGATCTACCTCGGGTGTACAACGCGCGAATCGTTCATGCCGAGGCGGATCTTGTCCATCTCGCATGGGAAACAGCAAGTGGCACCTCCACCGTGGAGGTACTGCGCCGCGACGCCGATCTGGCCGGCGCCTGGGAGCCCCTGGTGACCGTAGGCACGCTGGGCTTGTGGCGCGACTTTGGTGTCGAGCCTGAAGTCCGCTACGAGTACCGCCTGGTAGCCTACGACGGTGGCGGCATCGCCGGTCGTGAGGCGCTGCTAACCCTGGCCGTTGCGCTGCCCGCAGATGACCGCGCGGATACCCTGGTCGTGCCGGGATTGGCATCTGTTGTGGCCGGGGACCTACCCGCATCTGCCCACCCGTTTGCCGGGCCCCACGACTATGTTTTCCACCTGACTCCCGATCCGGGACCAGAATTCGTGGCATGCACCGTGGACGTGTACGTGGACGAAGCTCCGGCAGCGCCGGAACCGGACGAGCCTTCGCAAGCGTGGACAGCTCCTTACGACGGGCTAGCCCGTGACGAGCTTGGTTGCGCTGGTGTCGCCGGGACCGCAGTCGTTGCTGGCCAGGCCTGCGTCGGGCCGGTCTGCAACGTCGTCGTACCGAACCTGACAGCTGGGCCGCATCGTTTTCGTTTCGTACTCACCGACGGCTCAGGCAAGACCTCTGAGAGGGCCATCGTGCAGGACATGCATCCGTGGTGGCAGGACAATGCTGGCCAGACCGACGACTACCCGGCACCGTTTCCCCTGCTGTTTTCGAGCCGGGTCAACAGCCCGACACCGGAGATCTGGCTTCAGGGTCCGACGCCCATCGATCCTGCTGACTCGCT
>JAAEQG010001326.1 GCA_024231775.1 bacterium | reverse complement strand
GGACCGCCTCAAGCCCAAACGGATGGTGGTGACCGAGTGCGGCCACGCCTACCGCGCCACGGTGATCGAGGGGCCCTACTGGGCCGGGCTCAAGACCGGCAAGACGCCCGTCGAGAGCTTTCACTACGTGGAGTGGATTGCCGAGGCGCTTCGGACCGGCAAGATCAAGATCGATCCGGCGAAGAAAATCAAAGAGCCGGTCACCTACCAGGACTCCTGCAACTACGTGAGAAACGCGGGTCTGGCCGGTCTCGGGAAGGAGATCATGAGCTACATCGCCGAGGATTTCCGGGAGATGAAGCCCAATGAAGAGCACAACTTCTGCTGCGGCGGAGGCGGCGGGCTCAACGGCATCGGGCGGTATCGTCAGCAGCGAAACGTGGGCCTCAAGGTGAAGCGCGACCAGATCCTGGCCACCGGCGCCAAACTGGTCATCGCCCCGTGCCACAACTGCTGGGACGCCATCCGCGATCTGGAGGAGGTCTACAAGATCGGCATTCGCTGGTCCTTCCTGAAACCGCTGATCATCGGCATGATGGTGGTGCCGGACCATTTGAAACCGCCAGAGGAGTAACAGCCGCCCGTGAACACGATTACGCTTCTGCCGGACGGCTCCCTGTCGGACGCGGGCAAGCCCGCCGGCGCCGATCCGCTGATCTATCTGAGCCACAAGGTGGAGCTGGCGCCGGACTACACACTGAGAAGTTTTTTCCGGATGTGCGAG
>JAAEQG010001325.1 GCA_024231775.1 bacterium | reverse complement strand
CGACCTGCTCGATCTGCTCGGGCCTGGCTAGGTGGTCGGCGTGGATCAACAGACTCCCCACCTCGAACATGTTGCCGCTACCCAGCGGATAGAAGGGGTCCTTAATGCAGTCCTGGCCCGCGGAGACGTTCACCCGGGCCTCCAGCAGCTCGGTCACGCGGGTCAGCCCGCGACGCTTGGGGTAGCGATCGAAGCGACCCTGAAGGTGCAGGTTGACCCCGGGATTGGTCACCACGTGTACGCCCGCGCGGGCGATCAGGCTGACGACCTTGGCCGCGTGGGCGTCGTCGTAGCTGGACAGGGCGCACACGTGCGAACCGGTCACCCGCCCTTGACGCCCTCGCTCGATCGTTTTGGCTGCCAGCTCCTCGACGCACTTCGATTCGGGATCGTCGGTCTCGTCGATGTGACAGTCGATGTCACAATCGAACTCCTCCGCCAACTCGAAGAGCATCTCGACGTGTCGCCTGCTGTCCTCGGCAGTGCGTTCGTTATGGGCGATGCCGCCGACCAGATCGCAACCCATCTCCAACCCCGCCCGCATCTGCGCGAACGCGCCGGGGTCTTGGATGATGCCGTCCTGGGGAAAGACCGCCACCTGGATGTCCACCAGGTCCCTCGTCTCCTCCCGGGCTGCCAGCACGCCTTCGCACAGCCGCATCCCGGCGGCGGTGCCCACGTCCACGTGGGTGCGGATGTAGCCGACGCCGTTGGCGACCTCCTCGCGAATGGCCCGCAGTGCCCGGGTCTTGACACTCTCCACCGTCATGGTGGCTTTGGCGGCTGACCAGTGGCGGATCGCTTCGGTCAGCGTGCCGCTCTTGTTCCGGGGTACGAGGTCCAGCGAGTGGGCCAGGTCCAAGTGCAGGTGCGCGTCGATCAGCGAAGGGATCACCAGTCTGCCGGCTGCGTCGATCTCGCTGTCGGCGTCCGTCGCCCCGGTGGCGGGTTCGACTTTGGTGATGCTCCCCGCCGCATCGATATGGAGGTCGTACACGAAGTTCCCGCCGCGTAGGCGGGCGTTGCGGATGTGGGTGATTCGCTTCATGGGCGTAGCCTATCCGTGGCGTGTGTTGCCGACAAGATGGAGTGCTGAAGCCGAACCGCGAGTTGTCCGGTATAATGCCGGAGTTCGCTGTTTCGTCAGAGCCCGAAGCGCAAGCGACGGGTTCCGAGGAGGCGAAGGGGCGACCGTCCCACAGAGTCCTGCCATCAGGACTTCTGAAGATCGTCCCGTTCTTTGTGGCGGGCACAGATGAGGAAACAGCTGGT
>JAAEQG010001324.1 GCA_024231775.1 bacterium | reverse complement strand
TACAAAGTCGCCTGGGTGCGGCTGGCGAGGTGCAGCTTGGCCAGAATGTTGCTCACATGCGTGCGCACCGTCGCCGCGCTGATCGTCAACAGAGCCGCGATCTCCATATTGCTCTTGCCGCTGGACACCAACCGCAGCACCTCCAACTCTCGCGCCGTCAGCGGCTCGACCACCCGCCCGGCGGGACGGTCGCGCTGCACGCTCGGGGGCGGCCCGCCCGCCATCTCTTGCAACAACTTGCGGGCGATCTTGGGGTGGAGCGACGACTCACCGCGATGCACCTGGCGGATAGCCTGCACCAATTCCTCCGGCTCTGAATCCTTGAGCAGATAACCCATCGCGCCGGATTTTATGGCCGGGAAAACCTTGTCGTCGGTGGCAAAACTGGTCAGCACCAGAATGCGCGCCTCCGGCCAATGGGCGATGATGCGCCGAATCGCCTCAATCCCGTCCACCTCTGGCATCTCCAAATCCATCAGGATGACGTCGGGCCGCAGGTCCTGCACCCTGTCCGCCGCCTGCCGCCCATCCTCCGCCTCGCCCACGACCTCGATGCCCGGCTCCGTTGCCAACAATGCCTGAATCCCCTTGCGCACAATCGC
>JAAEQG010001323.1 GCA_024231775.1 bacterium | reverse complement strand
TGCTGTGGAAGCAACCGCGCCACTCGCCGCCCCACATCGCCGCCTGTTGCCATTACTATCAAGATCGCAACGAAGCGTCATACCGAAGCCGACGAAAACGCGGAAGACGCTTGAAGAGAAAGTAGCGCTGCCATATTAACGCTGCTGCTCACCCGAACATCCGCCGTCGACAGCGTCTTCGCCACAGTGTCCGAACCCGAGCCACCGGACAGCCCTGCGTTGCGAGACTGAGGGGCGGTGGTGGTCCGCGCGGTTCGCGGGTCGATGCGGGGTCTCGGCCCACTCCGGCCGGCATCACCCTCTGCAGTGCTGACGTTCATCTCAAGGACCGCACCCGGTCGTTCACCCGTGCCGCCCGAGCCGGCATGGTCGTGCATGATCACGGCGGTGGCATCAAAGCCCCATCCGGGTAGGCTCATACCGGCGACGTCGTAGCTAACCCCAGGGGTGTCGGCGTCGAAGACAAGGTGCTTGGCAGCAACGCCCAGCAGCGGGTCTGGTCGCTGCTCGCTTCCGAGCCGCCGGGGCCACGCTGGGAAGTGCCAAGTGGTGATTCGCTGCTGCCACGCGAGCTAGCAGTCCGAGGCGAAACTCTCTTCCTTGTGGGACCGGCTTTCCTGCCGGTCTCCTGGACCCGTAGAAGCGGAACGACAGGCTCGAGAGCCTGTCTCACAGACCTCTACCACGAGCTGCCAGGGGAAATGGGCGATGGCGGACACGGGACGGCTGCCGCGGCGATCCTCGATGGCCCGGTCGCGGAAGCTCTCGCCCAGAACCTACCCCAAGCCGAGCGCTACCTGGACGACCTGGGCTGACCCACCCGACCACGATTGTCCTATTCTTGGGCAATCAGAATCTCAGCGATTGGAGTAATCAACAGTAGCACCACGTAGGTACCGTAGATCAGGAGCAGTGGAATGGCGATCACCTTCCACAGGAAGAGCGGTCCTATGTGCTGGAGATCCCTTGGTGCCCAAAGGCAGGCAACGCACAGAACCACTCCGATCTCCATGACGAAACCGACAAGAGTCAATCCCCACGAGCTTTCGAGGTGGGTCTCCACGGCTTGCACGTTCCTCAACGGGAGTATCAGGACCCCCACAGCCAAGACGGTTGCCAGCGCCACCGCGAGCATGCCGCTATTGCGGCAAATCCAGCGATCACTCGCGTGGAGCTGGGCCACGTTGGACACCATATCCCGCGTCTTGAGGACGACGAATCCAAGGTAGCCAGTTGACAACAAGATAATCCCGAAGACCGCGTACGAGGAATGGCCAATCGCGCTAGCCAATAGGCTCATAGCTCCAAGCGCGCCCAGGCGCGGTATGAGATTCGGGCGATCGCATGTGGGCGATTCGGCTTGGTCCTTCCCCGCAGGCTTTGCTGCGCTATCACATTCCATTCGCCCGGCCCTGCAGACTCATGCCCGAATCGTCGCACTCCCCTTTTCGCTACACGACGGTCCCTTTGATCCCGTCGTGGCGCCCCAGCGGAGCATGTACTGGGCTGTCTTGGCTGGGGCCAGTCTACTGTGTGGGACCTACGCGTGTCCACCGACAAGAAGTACGGCTCGCTCAGCCTCGTTGCGGGCGAGGTGCCCTCGCTACCCGCACCGAATCTAGACGGTCGTGGCCAAGAAACGCACCCCGGCTGAGCGCGACAAGCGGCACTCAGGCGGGGTGCTTGGATCGACTTCGTGCGTAGACACTCAGCCGGACCGGATCGGTTGTCTGGGGCTATCCGGTCGGGCCGGTCAGCCACTCGTAGAACGCAGCGTGGTCGGCGGTGTCCACGTCGTCGTCGCAGTCGGTATCGGCGAACTCGCACCCGGGGGCCACCGGACCGCCGCCGTCTCCGGTGAAACACACCTGGAAAGCCTTGAAGTCTTCCAGGTCGATGTCGGCATCCGCATCGTTATCGCAGAACTCGCACTCGTCAGGCACGCCGGTTCCGTTGCAGTCCGCGCTGGTTCCCTGGGCCAGGTCGCACTCGTCCAGCACGGTGTTGGCGTTGCAGTCGGGGAACTCCTCCGGAGACACCCCCAGACCGGTCAGGCACAGACCGAACTCGTCCAGCTTGATGTCAGTGTTGCTGCCGGACGAAGCCCCGTTGTCCAGCGGATGCACGTGGAAGTAGTCCATCCGGCGGGCACTCGCATCCATCCGCGTAGTCAGGACCTTGAGATCGCCGTCGATGTACACGCTGACCGTGTTGTCCAGGTTGTTCAACTCCACTTCCACGTCGTAGCACACGTCCAGACCGAGCATCACGTTGGTGTTGATGAACTTCGGGCCGACGGGCCACTCGGGGTTCCTCACCATGATGTACCCGGCATCGACATCGGACTCCAGGGAGGAGTAAGAAACGAACTCGAGCTGCACGACGCGCCCACCGCTCTCGGCGTCATGGATGAAGAACTCCCAGTCCCACTTCGAATCGATCCCCAGACCGATCTTGGTGCTGAAGCTCAGGGCATAGATCTCCTCGTCGGGAGCCAGTTCGCCCTCAAACGGCTGGAAGTACTCGCTGGCCAGATACCCATCGGTAGAGTCGATTAGTCCGCCGTCCACGCTGACCTTGACCGTCTGGTCCGAGCTGGCTCCGGTGTCACAACCGCGCCGATCGACGATGGCGGTGTCCTCCGGGTTGTCCCAGTAGACGCCGTCTCCGCCAGGCCAGGGAACATAGTCGATGGTGTTCATCAACCGGTTGCGACTGAAGGGCGGGTTGGGCAGGAATCCGTCCCAGAGGCTTGTGCAACGGGTGACATCGCACTCGTCAGGCCGACCGTTGGTGTTGCAGTCCGCGCTGGTGGCGCCGGCGAGGTCGCAGGCGTCATCGAATCCGTTGCGGTTACAGTCGGTCTCACACTCGTCCGGGGTGCCATTGGGCTGGCAGTCGTGGCTGGTACTGCCGTCGATGTCACATTCGTCGGGAACCGCGTTCTCGTTGCAGTCGTTTCCGGACAACTCGCAGTCGTCCGGGGTGGAGTTGCTGTTGCAGTCGTTCCCGGCCACCTGGCATTCATCCGGGGTGCCGTCAACCTGGCAGTCGACACTGGTTCCCGCGATGAGATCACACGCATCCGGCGTTCCATTCTCGTTGCAGTCGTCCTGGCACTCGTCGGGGACGGCGTTGCTATCACAGTCCGTGCTGGTCCCGCCGGTGATGTCGTCGACGTCGGGAACACCGTTGTCGTTGCAGTCACTACTGGGGAACGGCCAAGCCATCTGCCCAGCCTGATACACTTCGCTCGGTCCGGAGACGTCGGTTTCCTGTGCCCAGGCGACGATCTTGATGTCCGCCTGGTTGCCCCAGCTGTCTCCGTCGAAAGTGAGCTGTCGCGTGACGATGCGACACTGACCGGCGACCAGGTCCAGATCCTGGGTGGATGCTGCCTGCTTGAAGCCGTTCCGGTGATAGGTGGGCGACGTCGGCCAGTTGTCGAGCACTTGCACCATGTGCAGGCGCACCGTCTTGGGAGTCCCGCCCGCCTCCAGGCACACGATTGCCTGCACGGCGTAGGTCTGTCCGCTCACCGGGGAGGCGGACAGCGTGATGGTTACGTCCGTGGAAACGGCGCGTCGCGTGGTGTAGGCGCCGTTGTAGTAGCTGTACTGCCCGGCGATGTTCCCCACCGAGCCGCTGCGCTGCTCGACGCCATCGAACCAGGCGTCAGGGGTCCCGGTTACGTTGTAGAAGATGTCCCGGCTGTTCCCCCACGCGGTGGAGTACGCGTCACCCAGGTGAATCTGAACCGCGGTGAACGTATCAGGATGGTTGTTCAACATCAGGCCTAACGCCGGACCGGCGATGCTGCAGTGGCTTCACCCCGTGCTCGTGAATTCTTCGCACAACACCACCCGCTCAGCCGCCGAAGCCGGCTGCCCCCCGCAGATCACGACCAGGGTGACCGCTGCGGATGCCACAAACCAAGAAGGCCGTCCGCTCCTTCTGCCCGGATACGCCATGATTCCCATCTCCTAAAGGTGTGTGGTCACGATACATCGCCCGTGGTCTGACGCTCAGAAGGCTAGGGAGCCCGCGCCAGCCAACCGGAACCTAGGTTACCTAAACTCACAGAGAACATCAACCTGTTCCTGCCGAGGGTGTAAAAAGTGCAGTCACACGCCTGCCAAGCTGTTCCGCAGGGATCATGATAAAAACGCGGAGCCGATCCAGGCCAACCGGACCTGCCTTCGGTTCCGAAGGATACCGCCGAAGTGTCCTCACCGGGCGTCAGGGGAAACAGCCGAATGTGTTCCTCGCAGGGTCGTGGGCTGCCAAGCGGCTCTGGATTGAACGCCGGGCCGCAGCGAGTATGCTCTGTGCCCAGGGGACTACAGCGCAGTGCGCTTGAGCATGAACCGGTCGCGGGTACGGATGGGAGGTTTGCACATGGCAGAGACAGGCTACCCGGAGATGATTACGCATCTTCCCCAGGCGGACATCCCGATGGCCGGTGTTCGCGGATGGCTTTCGCAGGCTGCGGACCACCAGGTGGTGTTCCTGGACATCGACCCGATCGGCGAGGTGCCGCCCCACCAGCATGGCGAGCAGTGGGGTGTGGTGGTGGAGGGTGAGATGGAACTCACCATCGGCGGGGAGACCCGACGCCACGGCCCGGGGGACACCTACCACATTCCCGCCGGCGTCGAACACAGTGCCAGGTTTCTGTCACATTTTCGCGGCATCGATGTTTTTGCCGATGCGAATCGGTATAAGGTGCGGAGTACGTAGGGGGGCGTCGGGCAGGCCCGCGGGGCTACCGGAGGAGAATCACCGGGCTTCTGGGCGACGCGGTAACTTGCAGGAGAACTCAAGGTGGGTGGACCGAAGAACCGGACGTTGACCATACTGTTAATCGCTGTGGGCTTTTTTCACACCTCCATGGGCAGCCTGGGGCTGGCGGAGGAGAGCCCGACCCGGGCGGCGGAGTTCAAGAACGAGGTGCTGGTCGGCATTGACGTTCTCGTCCAGGACGACTTCAAGCAACTCGACGGTCGAAAAGTGGGTTTGATCACCAATCAGACCGGGGTAGATCGTCTGGGACGATCGACCCTGGAGCTGATTCACGCCGCCCCCAATGTGCAGGTCGTGGCGATCTTCAGCCCGGAACATGGTCTAAAGGGGCTACTGGATGAGAAGGTGGCGGATTCGCAGGACCCGCTGACCGGGCTGAGGGTGTACAGCCTCTACGGAAAGACGCGTCGGCCCACCCCGGAGATGCTGGCGGGGGTGGACACTTTGGTTTTCGATATCCAGGACATCGGCGCCCGCTTCTACACGTACATTGCCACGATGGGCAACGCCATGGAGGTGGCGGCCAAGCAGGGCATCCGTTTTGTGGTGCTGGATCGGCCGAATCCGATCACGGGCGTTCGCGTCTTCGGTCCGCTGAACGATCGCGACGGCCGGTTCACTGCCTACCACCCCATTCCCCTGGTGCATGGAATGACCACGGGTGAGCTGGCGAAGATGTTCAACCGGGAGCGCGATATCAACGCCGATCTTACCGTGGTCCAGGTGAAGGGCTGGCGGCGCAGCATGTGGTACGATGAAACGCTACTGCCGTGGATCAACCCCTCGCCCAACATGCGCTCGCTGACCGAAGCCGCCCTCTATCCCGCGGTCGGGCTGATCGAAGCCTGCAAGGTGTCGGTGGGCCGTGGGACGGACACGCCCTTCGAGCGGTTTGGGGCTCCGTGGATGGACGGTCGTCGCCTTGCGGCGCGTTTGAACCATCTGGGCCTGGCTGGCATTCGGTTCATCCCGTTTAGCTTCACGCCGGATTCCAGCAAGCACAAGGGGCAAGTTTGCGGTGGCGTGCAGCTCGTGCTCACCGACCGCGACGCCTTCGATCCCCTGGAGACCGGGTTGTCGATCGTGCGCGAACTGAAGAACCTCTTTGGCGATTCGTTTGACGTGGATCGGGTGGACCGCCTGCTATTCAATGCGGCGCTGCTGGAGAAGGTGAAGGCTTCGCAAGGCCCCACCCGTTATACGCCCCTGTGGGCATCTGATCTCCAGGACTTTCTCAGACAACGGGCTGAGTACCTGTTGTATCAGTAGGGCCTCTGGGCAGAGGAAGCCCTATTCCTCAGCACCGCCGGCGACCACCTTGTAGGCGGTCCCCAGGCCCAGCAGGGCGAAGATGATGTCCAGCAGGCCCAGATTCTCCACCACGGCATCGACGATGGGGGCATCGCCCATCACCGCCGCCACGAACTCCTCCTGCTGCTGTTGGCGTCAGCGGTCGTAGCCCGGTTGCTCCTCCTGAAAGCGACGCAGCCGGGGAACCTGGTGCTCGGTAAAATCGGCTATCCCCTCCTCGGTTACGTCCCCTGGGGCCTCTGCTTCGCTGAAGCCGCGCTCGACCATGTATTCCGCGTAGTCCTCGTCCGATTCGAGCTCCGCAAAATGCTGGGCGTCCTGGCGCACCTCCTCATAGAATGATTCGTCCAGAGCTGCCTCCATCAACCCACTGATTTGACCCTCCGCGACGTGCTGAACCGCGATCACTTTTCCGACGAAGATCGACGCCAGGGCCAGGGCCGCACAGACCACGCCAAGCACTTGGCCTTCGCCGCCAAACGCTTTGGCGCCGATCCCGACCGCCAAGCCAATCCCCCAGGCCACAATGCCCACCTCGTAGCCGGTGGCGGAGGTGATGACGGCCCAGACTACCGCACCGAG
>JAAEQG010001322.1 GCA_024231775.1 bacterium | reverse complement strand
GCGCGGGTGACCGCCTGTATCGCGGCTTGTTTTTCTTCACTATAGCTCATTTGGTGACTCTCCTATACCGTCAGAATCTCCACACCGTCCCTGGTGACGCGGACGGTGTGCTCCCACTGGGCCGACAGAGCACCGTCGGCGGTCACGGCGGTCCATTGATCCTCCAGGACCCGGATCTCGTATCTTCCAGCGTTGATCATCGGTTCGATGGTAAAGGTCATATTGGGCGACAGCCTGACGCCGGTCCCCGGCCTCCCAAAGTGGCGCACCTGGGGCGGTTCGTGGAATTGGACGCCCGTCCCGTGCCCGATAAAGTCCCGCACGATCGAGTACCCGTGGCTCTCGGCGTGCTGCTGGATAGCGTGGCCGATGTCTCCCAGGGTATTGCCCGGCTTTACCTGTTCGATCCCCAGGTTGAGGCATTGGCGCGTCACCTCCACCAGCACGCGCGCTTTCTCAGACACCTCCCCGATCAGGAACATGCGGCTGGAATCGCCATAATACCCGTCCAGG
>JAAEQG010001321.1 GCA_024231775.1 bacterium | reverse complement strand
CGACCTGGATATTTCGAGTGTAAGGGACGCCGACGGAGTACATCGTGGGTCGTCCTCTTCTCCCGACGATCCGGTCGAGTACGTCAAGATCACCGCTCCCTACGCCTCCGGGACCTGGACGGTGACTGTCGAGGCATTCTCTCTCTCCTCCGGCCAGTCCTTTGGGTTGGTCACTCACCCCATCATGGCAGATGCCGATCTTAGCATCAGCGCCAATGCTCCCGTGGGCGTGGGACCGGGCGACTATTTTTTCTATCACCAGTACGTCAGCAACAGCGGCTACCCGGCCGGCGGCAGCTATGCGCGGATCTTTGTCCCGGATGGGTTCACGGTCCAGGGAGCCAGGATGTACACCGAGTATGGCTATTCCCATTATTACGAGGACAGCGAACTGCGCCACGTGGCAGGCGATAACTTTTGGCGGGTTGCGCTCGGCTCGACCCTGGCTGGGTACGACCGCCACGTCCGCTGGTACATCCGGGCAGATTCCGACATCCTGGGAGGGACCTACACTTTTACGGACAGAGCGTACTGGAGAGTCGGTAGCAGTGATTTGGGGAACACTGACATCATCGTGCCTCTCTTGACCGTCGCGACGGACGGCACGGGCAGCGGCACGGTCGATCCCACCGTGGGGCAGCATACCTATGGGATGAATGACGTCGCCAACCTGACGGCCACGCCAAACCCCGACTCCAAGTTCGTCGGTTGGAGCGGCGCGTTGAGTGGCTTGACCAATCCAACCTCGCTGCTGATGGACGACCACAAGACCGTCACCGCCACCTTTGACCTGCTCGAATACT
>JAAEQG010001320.1 GCA_024231775.1 bacterium | reverse complement strand
GGTTTCGAACTGGTTCTGTCAGGGGCCGGGAATCTGTACTATACGTTGGATGGCACGGACCCACGCCGACCTGATACGGCCGGCGGCCCCGGGGCCACGCAGACGCTCATAGCGGAGATGGCTCCGAAACGTGTTTTCATCCCCACCGAGCCGATTGACGAGGCCTGGCGGGGCGGATCGGACTTTGACGACTCGGCCTGGCAGACCGGCACGGGCGGAGTGGGCTACGAGCGCAGTACAGGCTACGAGCAATTCTTCGATATCGACATCCAGGCGACGATGTACGGTTCTAACGCCAGTTGCTTCATCCGGATTCCGTTCGAAGTCTCCGCCGATGACGCCGCCGAGTTGTCGAGCCTCACACTCCAGGCCCGTTACGATGATGGTTTCGTCGCCTATCTCAATGGGGTGGAGGTCTACCGAGTCATGTTCGACGGTGCGCCTTCGTGGGACTCCGGTGCGGTGGCCAATCACTCCGATCTTGATGCGATCGATTTCGAGACGTTCGATCTTGCCCAGCACGTTGGTCTGCTTCGTGCGGGCCAGAACATCCTGGCGATCCATGGTCTCAACGCGGGCAGCACGAGTTCTGATTTCCTGATCTCGGTGGAGTTGGTCGGGGGCACGGGCGCTGGCGCCGGAGCGCCTGGCGGTGTCTCGCCCACTGCGATTCACTACACCGAGCCGGTGACGTTGGCCGAGAGCACGCTGGTCAAGTCACGGACGCTTAGCGGGAGTACGTGGAGTGCGTTGAATGAGGCGGTCTTTGCGGTTGGTCCGGTGGCTGAGAGCCTTCGGATCAGTGAAGTCATGTACCGCCCGGCGGGCGACCCGAACGCTGAGTACATCGAGCTGACCAATATCGGCGCCGAGACGCTCAACCTGAACCTGGTCGAGCTGACCAATGGTGTGGATTTCATCTTCCCG
>JAAEQG010001319.1 GCA_024231775.1 bacterium | reverse complement strand
GCAGGAGAACCCGGACTACCAACACCTGCCGCTAGAGATCAAATGCCTCTCCGACGAAGAGATGGCGCTGTGCGCCTGGTCGGAGAACGCCAAGCGGCGCGACCTCTCCCCGGTAGAGGAGGCCGGCGCGATCCGGCGGATGATGGACACCTTTGGCTGGACGCAGAAAGCGGTGGCGGAACGGTTGGACCTAAGCCGTCCGGCGGTGACTAACAAGCTGCGTTTGTTGCGCTTGCCCGACGAAGCACGCGAACAGGTCAGCCGGGGCAAGCTCTCCGAACGTCAGGCGTTGGCCCTGCTGCCGGTGTTGGAACTGCCGGAACCGGCCCAGGAACGCATCCGGAGCAGTTGGTGTGAGACCCGAGTGCAAGCCATCGTTGATGACCCCCAGGGCCATTCCTCCGCCGCGATCAGGCGGACGGTGGATAATGTGCTGCGGCACGCCACCGCCGACCTCGCTGACACCGTCTTTCCCCTGGCCGAAGCGGTGGCCGAGGGCCGGGAGGGGGTCCGCTCCGCCCGCTGTGACGAGTGCGAGTTTCGCGTCCGGCGAGTAAGGGGGTATTGTGTGGAGATGTGCAGTGCCACGACGTCAAAGAACGGGTGTGGTGTGACGACTATCTCGCGCGGGCCTCCGAGGTGTTGGGCGTACCCGCCCTGACTATGGCGGAGCAAGACGCTCTCAATTACCGCGACTATGACTGTTTACACCCTGACCT
>JAAEQG010001318.1 GCA_024231775.1 bacterium | reverse complement strand
TGTTCTTTTACCTGATCACCGGCCAAGAACTGTCCCGCGCAGACATTGAACTCGCGCCACCGGAACTGCGCCCCCCGGTCGAGCGGGCGATGCAGCAACTGTACGCCTCGGTTCAGGACTTTGTGACCGATCTCTCGCTCCCCCGGGGCGCACCGTCTGCAGCGCGGATGCCGTCCGCGGCACGGATGCCGTCCGCGGCACGGATGCCGTCCGCGGCGCGTTCGCTCAAGCCCGCCCACGGGCAGGCAACCCATCCCGGACAGAAACGCAGCCACAACGAAGACGCGGTGGTCACATTTACGTTCGACAAGGAACAAGAAGGGCGCTCGGTGCCCGTCAGTTTTTACCTGGTAGCTGATGGAATGGGCGGGCATCAGGCGGGAGACCTGGCCAGCCGCACCGTCAACCAGGTCGTGACCAACTGGATCATCCAGACCAAGGTGCTGCCCGATCTACAAGGAGCGGCGCACAGAGCAGCGCACAAAGCGAGTTCCAGGGGCACAACCGGCGAGATGCTGGCCCAGGCGATCAAGCGGGCCAACGAGGCACTCGTGAACCACGGGCAGACGACGAACAGCGATCTAGGTTCAACCGTGAC
>JAAEQG010001317.1 GCA_024231775.1 bacterium | reverse complement strand
CTGAAACGCGACGAAATACGGGATAGGCTGCTCGATGCAGAAGTCCTCTGGCACCAGAATCGGAAGAACGGGGCTTTCATTCAAGCTCTTGTTGCTCTCGCTGGGCTGGCGAGCCTTCGCTATCCGAAGAAGACCGCTCCGAAGGTATACTTCAGCAAGATGCGGGAGTACCACCCGAGCCAAGCAACTCAGATTACAGCACAAGAGAAGAAGCAGAAGAGCAATCGCCTCAGCGACGGTCAACGATTCAAGTGCATGGTGCTCGATCTCATAGAAGACATCATTCTGCCGCACCCGAGGCGAGGGGTTCATCCGCCGAAGTATAACATCAGCTTGCCGCTGAGCACCGACAGGAAGACCAATATCGAAGACCTGTTCTACAAGGTGCTTCGCTGCACGGCTGTTCATCAAGGCACATTCTCTTCCGTAGCCTACTTGACAGAGCGGACTCCCAAAGGGGACCCCCTGGTTCTAACCGAGCCTACGGGGATACCGGAGTGGTGGATAGTCCACTTGGTGAACGCGATGAGCAAGACGCCAGAACTGGCGTAGCGAGGGTGAGCATGGCTCACCGATGCCACCCCAGTGGGCTCGAGCTTGCCGCCCGGGCGCGCACGTGCACCCAGAGCAGTTGAGTTTGCTGATGCGAGCCAATCGGTTTGCGTTCCGCTCCCTTACGGTCGCGGCTCTGTTTGGAGCTGAATGGCCACGCGGCGCGATGGCCATGCATCCCGAACGCCGGGTCCTTCCTTCGCCCCCTCCGGGGGCTCTACTCCGGAATCGTTCTGTTTCCCAGGGCTCGCTTCGCTCACCCTGGGCTTTATTCCTGTACCCCCTTCGGGGGCTGGGGCTTGTTGCAGGAGTGGGCTTGTGCCGTTCAGTTTGAGTTTGAGTCTGCTAATGCGAACCTATCGGCGGGTGGTATGGGCAAACTTGTTTGTCCGTGGCTCGGTTGGCGCTGCACGGGTGAGCACAGCTCACCCCTGAGCACTATTCGCTTCTGTTTAGCCGCGGATAGACACGGATCAACGCGGATTGAGGTATTGGGTTATCCGTGGAAATCCGCGTTCATCCGCGGCTCGTTCATCATCCGGGGTGCCCGTAGGGTGAACATGTGTCTACCGACGTAGACGAGGAACGCCGCACCCCGTCTGATACCAGCTCTAGTTCAATTGTGCCGACTGCCCGATTCCCGATCGTTTTGGTGCTCGCGTTCGAGTGGCCGCGCGCTCCCCTTCGCCGATGGGTGCTTTGACGCCGTCGTGTCGCTGGAGACGCTGTACATCATCGCCGGACCGGCTGCTCGGCGTGAATGCCTGGACCAAGTCGGCCGGGTACTCAGACCCGCAGGGGTGTTCGTTTGTTCGGTGCCGATCGAGGTTTGTCTGCCCGCGGTGGTCAGGTACGCCGGGCGCCGATGCGCGCGAATCCAGGCGCCGAGAATCACGTTCGGCAAGATGCTCAGGCACGCGTTCTACCGGTTCTGCGATCTCTCTCCGTTCGATCAGGGCATGGACCACCTCGGGTTCAATGTCCATCAACTCGCCGGAGACATAGCCAGCCGTTTTGAGATTCTTAGGCAGATCGTGCTTCCGCTGCCCTACCCTCTGTGTCCGACGATGATGCTGGTGTGCCGGCGTCGCTGACCCGCGCAAGAACCAAGCGCAGAGGCGGGTTGGCGTAGGATTGCAGATGGAGTAGCGTCCTCCTATGATGATGTTGGCTAATAGGGGGTAATCCACCATGAACGATTTGTATCTGATCCCGGAGGGCACCTCTGGGGGGTGTTCACGCCGTCATGTGCTGAAGACTTTCGCCGCGGCGGCGGGGGGCACTCTGTTGGCGGGTCCGCTGCAGCGTTGTCTGGCTGGGCTTCCGTGGGCGGAATCGCCGGAGGCCCTGCAACTTACCTCGAAGACGCACCCGCTGAACCTGGGGGGGACGACGGCATACGAGAAATCCATCCATCAGCGACATCCCACGCTGGCACTCGAGCCCGGCGGGGGGCGCTTGTGGACGAGCTGGACCCGTACGCAGGAGGGCAAGACGGGCATCTGGCTTCGAGCGTTCTCCACCGATGCGCTGGAATGGGGGGAGATCCAGCAGATCGGAGATGCCCAGTCCGCGTCATCAAACGTGGCCCACGAATCGGAGATTGCGTTCATCGACGGGCGCGTTCTGGTGGTATGGTCCGAACTCACCCCGGCTGGGTGGCAGATAAACGCTCGAGCGTACGATGTGGCGACCGAGCGGTTTGGCCCGATCCAGAGTCTGGCCGGCGGCGGTGAAGGAGCGCCCTTGCACGCCAAGCCGTCGATGGCTTCGAACGGTAAGCGTCTGCTGGTCGCTTGGCAGACGAAACCCCGGGGGGCAAACGCATGGGGCATTCGGGCGTGCGCTCTAGGTTCGGATGGTTCGCTTGTTGGAGAGGCCGTCGACATCACCGACGACTCCCGTGACTGCTGCCGACCCGCGGTGGCGGCTGCGCCCGACGGGAGTGGTTTCGCCGTAGCCTACGATCGCCAGGATCAGCCCGGAACGCAGAACGTGTATGTCGCCCTGATGGACGAGGCTGGTCGCAGAGTCGGACAGCCGCTCCAAGCCTCCCGCCATCCCGCGACGGACCTTGCTCCGGCGGTTGCGTTCTCGCCCGACGGAGAGTTGTTGTGGGTGGCATGGCACTCCAATCGCTCCGGCAGCAACGGGTGGGATATTCCCCGGTGGTACGAATTGCGTGCACTGCGGCTTGGCGATCGAACCTGGCATCGGCCGGTGGGGCTCTCCAAGCCGTCCCCGGCGGACAAGCGCTATACGGATCAGGGGTTCGAGCTGGTGCGTCTGGCGGTCACCGCCAGTGGGGCGGTTTGCGTTCTGGGCCGACCGTCGCACAACTTCTGCCTGCAATACCACGCCTCCGACGGGACCTCCCCGATATACCGGCTCCCGCGGGACGGCTGGGGCGGACGGGGTCGATGGATGCGTGGGGCGTTTGACGCCCACGGTTCGCTATGGGTAACCCGGCGCGATCTGAACGGCAATGTGCTGCACCGGATCGCGGGTTTTGAGGACGTAGCCGGCCCGCCGTCCCTCGAACCGGACGGGGAGGCGCAGCGGGCGCCCCTGGAAAGCCTGGGCGGGATTCACCTGCGCTACGCGTGGCCCGAAAAGAGTGCGGCAGCATACCCCGACAAACTGGATCTTTACTTTGGTGATATTCACGGGCACTCTTGGCAGAGCGATGGCATGGGTGAGCCGGAGGAGGCCTACCTCCGGGCTCGAGATGTTCTGCAGGACGATTTTCATGTGCTGACCGACCACGATCGGTTCGTGGGCAAGTGCATTATGGACGGTCAGTGGCAGGAACAGAAGGACATCGCCGAGCACTATCACGCGCCGGGGAAGTTCGTGACCCTCTTTGGCCAGGAATGGACCAGCCCGCGGGCCAGCAGCCGACACGGCTGGGGGCACTTCAACATCTACACGAGCGATCCGCGCGTCCCGCGCTTCGATCATGGCCACCCGCGATATCGCGATCTGCCCGATCTGTTCGAGTATCTGCGCACCTATGAGGCGTTCGCCATTCCTCACCACATCGGCTGGACCGGAGTGCGCTGGGACGTCTGGGATCCCGAGCTGATCCCCGCAGTGGAAATCTGCTCCGTGCATGGCGCCTTCGAGTACGAAGGCAACGAGCCGATCAGCCACCGCGGAGGGACCACGGGAAGCTTCGTGCGCGACGGGTTGGCCAATGGGTTGCGCTTCGGGATCGTGGGGGGCTCGGATCAGCACGGCTTGATCTGGCACCACGGAGTATGCTGGAAGCGCAACGCCTACCGGGCGGGATTGACCGGCGTCTGGGCGCCAGCCCTGACTCGTCAGGCGATCAGTGATGCGTTCCGTGCCCGGCGTACGTTTGCGACGACCGGGGTGAAGCTGTCCCTGCGCTTCACGGTCAACAACCGCCCCATGGGCGAAGCCATCACGACAGATGCCCCACCCTCGCTGCGCATCGATGTTGCCGTTCCGCCGGAAGAGGGCAAGCTGAGGTGGATCGAGATCGTGCGCAACGGTTCCGTGGTGAATACGTACGGAGGTGAGGGCCAGAGAAGCAGGTACACCTTCACCGACCCGAACTGCCCCGTCGGTGCTACCAGCTATTACTACCTCCGAGTGACCCTGGCCGACCGGAACATGGCCTGGTCCAGCCCGGTGTGGGTCACGCGAACGTAGTCTGGCTTGGCTGCGTTTGGTTTTCTGCCGCGGCATCTCCGCGGCCTTCCAAGACGAAGCAGGCGTGGTACCGTTGGATCCAACGGCACCACGCCAACTGTGATCACAGTGGATCAGCCACCGCCTGAGCGGTAGCGTGGTTCTTGATTACGCCCGGCGTCGACGCAGACCGACCGCCGCACCCAGCCCCAGCAACATCAGCGAAGCCGGCTCGGGAATGACGGTGACGAACCCACTACCGGAAAGTGGCTCCGTATTACCCAGGAGACCGATTGCGCTGTAGCCGCTATCTTCTGTGGGGTTAATCTCCACGAGATAGTCACCCGGAGCTAGTCCGTCGGTCTTAAAGGTCGCCTGACCGACGAGGATCGTCGAACCTATGGCAGACCCAAACTGGGTACCTCCAAGCTTGGCGTCATTCGTATAGAACCCCGCAAGCGTATCGTAAGTAGGTCCCGACTGAATGAGCGTGTTGTCCTTGAAAGTCTGGGAGTAGTCAAAGGTAAGATCGCCCGCCTGGTGCCATCCGAGAATGCAGTCCACGCCGTCGAATTCGGCCAAGCCGCCCACGGTGACGGTGAGATCGAGGATCACGTCCGTACCCGCGACGACATCGTTCTGGACATCAGTGAACGTCGCCGTAGCGTCGCCAAAGGCCGGAACGGCAACAAGCAGCGCACACGCCGCGATTCCAACTAGGTTCTTCATTGATTTCTCACTCCTCTTCCAAAGATTCCGAATTCTCTCACCCTATTGCCTCGCCGAGCTCCCGTTCCCGGGTTCGGCGGAGCCGCATGTCGAAGCTCACCTCGAGGCAACGCCTGCGGACAAGTCAACATATGCGTTCCTTCTTCCCTCCGTCTATCTGCTTCTCGCTCTATCTGTTCCCTCCTCCTCTCTCGCCCTCTCAAGGGACACGGAACAGAGGTCTCCGCGTGCGCAGGCGTAGTAACCTCCGACGTCGTCGCTCTGTGCCAAAACTGGTCTGGAATATCAGCTGGGGGTCTCTCTCTCCCCTACCTCTATCCCACCATGCCGTCTTGCGGCGGCATCAGCACACTTGCCTATATAGTAGAATATCCGATTCGCCCCCCGGTGTCAAGGCCAAACCAGTAGTTTTCGTTTCATCGTTACCGGCTCCTAAGTCCTCGCCCGCCGGGAGGTTAGGAATCCCTCCGTCAATGCTCCGGGCCGGTCTGCACTGCGCCTGCGGTGCGTGACGGTGTTTCTCGGCACGCCTCAGTATCGGCTACGAAGTGCCGGCCCTACCGACCGTTTGTCGAGTCAAGAGAACGCCCTGCAACGGGGGGTTGAGACCCCGCTGCAGGGCGATTAACGCTCCAATCATCCGGTCACAGCACCCGCTGTTACGGGCACACGTGTCCGGTGGGCTTGGGCACCGGGGTTGCACCCACGTGCAGATAAACACAGCCCGCGTCGCCGGAGAAGTTGACGTTGTGATCGCCGTTCAAGTCCCACCGGGTCTCGTCCGGCACGCCGGTTTCACCAACGTGGGCGTAGACCAAGCCAGCGTCTCCGCTGAAATTCACGTTACCATCGTTGTTCACATCGCCGGCCTGAACCATGTAGTGCATGCTGAAGCCCTGTACGCCGAACCAGGCGCCAGGTTCCGCGTAGACGCCGATCCACGTCGTGTCGGGCAGCAACGAAGAAAACGAAGAACCGTTCTCCTGGATTTCGAGCACGCGCATGGTACCGAAGCCGTCGTCCACCACGGTGAAGGTGAAGTTCGACGAGTAGTCGGTGGCGCCGTAGGTGCCTCCGCTCTCCAGGGTGCGAATCTGGATCGCCCCGCTGGGGTCGGTGATCTCGCCGTCGAAGGTCAAGCGAATGAAATTGTTGGAACAGCGCCACAGGCTATCGTCACAATCCGGCAGCGATGACTCCAGAGCAATGTCCGGTTGAGGCTCGCACTCGTCCGGGGTGCCGTTGCCGTTTCCGTCGAGGCTGGTACCTGCCGCAATGTCGCAGGCGTCCTCGATGTCGTCACCGTTGCAGTCCGGGAAGGTGTGCTCGCACCTGTCCAACACTCCGTTGGTGTTGCAGTCGTACCCGGGCGTAACGATCATGTCGATGTCATCGGGGGTGCCGTTCCCGTCGCAGTCCGGATCGCACTCATCCGGGGCGCCGTTGGTGTTGTCGTCCAAGCTAGTTCCTGCGGTGATGTCGCAGAGGTCCGAAACGCCGTTATCGTTGCAGTCCTCCTCGCAGTCATCCGGCGTGTTATTGCCATTGCAGTCATCGGCCTGGCCACATCCGGGCAGATCAGGGAAGCCATCCGGATGACAGAGCACGTGATCGCAATCGAGCTCACACCAGTCAAGCGTTCCGTTGTTGTTGCAGTCTTCCTGGCACTCGTCGGGGACACCGTTCGTATCGGTGTCGAGGCTGCCGCCACCCTTGAGGGTGTAGTACCCTCCGATGTCATCCCAGTCCGGCGGGCATTCCGGCCCCACACTCGGAGGTCCCATGTTGTACATCGGCAGGGAAGGATCGATGTCGCACTCGTCCGGGATGAAGTTTCCGTTGCAGTCCTCGCTGGT
>JAAEQG010001316.1 GCA_024231775.1 bacterium | reverse complement strand
TCGTCGCAGCCCACACAGCGCCCGGCCAGGTGAATGGCCCGCCCCAGGTGAAAGACGTGTTTCTGTGGCAACTCGATGCCCCCGTCTATCCACAACCCGTCGTCCCGCTCGAACGCGCAGGTGGTGCAATAGCAGCCGGGGCAGACCTGGCGGCAGGCGTAACAACGGATACAGCGGTCGAACTCGCGCAGCCAAAAAGCCATCCGCTCGGCGGGCGGCATCTCCTCCACGCGGGCCAGATCGCCATACCCCTCCTCGACGGGCGCCACCTCCGGCGGCTCGCCGACCAGCACATCATAGATCACCGGCGTCCGATCAGTACAACGTTCACAACGCGCCGCCAATCCTCCCCCCTCATGCACTCCTTCACAGGCCACGCCGATGACAAAGACCCGCGCCCGTTCGATTTGCTGTTCGGCCAGCAGCACGTTGACGGAGCGGCTGTCGCAGGGCTTGGCCACGACGGCCATCTGGGGCGGCTCCACCCCCCGGCGGGGAGAATGCTTGTGGTCGTGGAGATAGGTGACCAGATTGTGGACACAGTCCGCGCTCCAGATCAGCCGGTCGGCCTCGG
>JAAEQG010001315.1 GCA_024231775.1 bacterium | reverse complement strand
CGGAGCGGTTGCGGGCGCTGACCCAGCAGGCAGGGGCCGAGCAGGTCGAGGTGCGAGTGGAGCGGGTGGACCGCCGCGCACCGCTTCGATCGGGGTGGGGGGAGAAGGTTTACCTGGGGACGGAACTGACGTTCACGGCGGTGGGACGACCCAGTCCTGCCCAAGGTGAATAAAGGTGCGACGCACTTTCTGCAGTGCGTTGCACCTGGCTCATTCCCGTGACTCGACGCTGGCCAAGCGCTTGGCCAGCGTTTTCTTCGCCTCTATATCACCCAAACGCCGGATCATTATCGCCTGCGCTTCGGGCGAGCCTGCGCCGTGCATAGACTCGGTGCGGTAGCTGACGGCTGCCGTGCCCAGGGTGAGATTTTCGAGCAGGCGCAGGATGCGCATCCGGTCTACGGTGGGGACGCCGGCGACGCCGCGCAGGTATTTTTCCACCAGGGGGCCGATCTGTGGATGCTTCAGGTCCTTTTCCGAGGGCATGGTGACCATCAGGCCACCCGCCAGGTCCTCGGCCAGCCGCGCGATTTCGTAGGGGAAACGGGTCACGTTCTGCTTGCACACGTTTGCCAGGAGCAGGTCCACCAGGTAGGTCCCCGAAGGCATGGCCGTCCCGGCGACGGAACAGCCCAAGCCGCACGAAAAGAGGGTCTCGTTCAGGTGGATCATCTCGCCCAGTTTGCGCTTGACGTGTGAAGCGTTGTCCACGCCTGCGTATTCGGCGGCGGTGGCCGCAGCCCCGATCAGTACGTCGCCCACGCCCACTTTGCAGCCGCCATAGCTCTGGCGATGATACCCGGCGAAGCGTTCTACCAGGATGCGGGAGAATTGGTATTCCCCGTTCATAAAGACGCGCTCGTTGGGCACAAAGACGTCGTCAAAGATGACCAGGGCCTCGTGCCCGCCAAAGGCAGCGTTGCCCACGTCCAGGCG
>JAAEQG010001314.1 GCA_024231775.1 bacterium | reverse complement strand
TGACTGGATGGCGGTGAGCGGCTGTGCCCTCACCACGGCTGCGCTAGGATGCGGGCACAACACGTGCCGGAGCATCGTCCAACACGGGCGGACTCGTATGGCCGTAGGACTACAGCCCGCTACACGGGCAAGCGGAGCTTGCCCATGCCACCCGCCTACGGTCTCGTCTCTGTTTTCGTGACCGCTCGCTTGCGCTCGCGGCTCTGAGGGGTGCTATCAGCGCGTTTGGGTAAGACCGGGTACTAGAGGCCGGTGTGTGCCTTGTCATTGGGGCGAAAAGTTCCCAGACTCTCGTCGTAGTACCAGGCGCTCGAATCAGTCGCCCCCTTCGAGACGGTGTTGGTGTCAGTGAAGGGATTGTTGGGAATGCTCAGCAGGTAGGGTCCATACGGGTAGTTGGCGGTTCCGGGAGCCGCCGTGGTGCCATCCGCCTTGCTGGCCTGCGTCATCTGCTCGGTGAAAGCCTTCAACAGGGGCCAGGTGTCGCTGTGCTGCATTTTATACAACTGGAGCTGGCTACGGATCGTTTGCAGGTTGGCGGACAGAACGCTGAGCTTGGCGTCGCTGCTGGCATCGGAGAACTGGGGCACAACCACCGCCGCCAGGATGCTCAGAATGATCACGACGATCAAGACTTCGACGAGGGTGAACGCTCGCCAGACCCGCTTCTGCAAACCACGCATCAGAACATCTCCATAGCTGGGAACCAATCGGGCCTGCGTGTCGGTCGACTCGGCGTCACCAGAACGGACGGTGCCGACACGCCGGACCACTGTTCTTATATCGGGCTCCCCAGATACGTACTTCAACAGCTTCCGCGCGCCTCAGAGGTGCGCCAGGTTTGTGAGCCGTGCAACCGCAGCTCGGCGTCAGCTGGACCCAGCCTGCCTGGTGACGGTCCGATAATGCACGGCGAACCTCAAGCGGGGTGAGCCCGGAGACGATACGCGGAGTGCAGACTTTCTACTTGGAGGGTCCGACATGGCTGCGCGCTCGTCTACCGGTCGCCGGGGTGTCGCCCTGGTGCTGGCGCTGATTGCGGTGGTCATCGGGGTGACCCTGGCTACGTCGTTTCTAGCGGCTCAGAGCACGACGATCGGGATCGCCCGCAACGTCGAGAACCACTCGAAAGCGGTCCGTGTCGCGGAATCCGGTCTGGAGGTGGCCCTGGCATATGTCCGGGCTAACTCAGACTGGCGCACGGAACAACCTCATGGAACCTGGGTGACGGATGAATCGTTCGGGGAGGGCACGTTCACGATTGTCGGGGAGGACGGTTGGGATACCGACGGTGACGGCGCGGTGAACGGCGATGGTGATCTCACGGATGACACGGACGATCTCCTGACCCTCACGGTAACCGGAAGAGTCAGCGGAGCATCCCACGTCGCGCAAGCGGTCGTCACTCCGGTGCTGAGTACGAGCATGGTCGGCCACTGGAAGCTGGATGAGGCCAGCGGTACAACAGCTCTTGACGTCTCCGGCCACGACAATCATGCCACGCTCCATGATATGGATCCGGCCTCTGACTGGGTGACGGGGGTGATTGGCGGTGCTCTTGATTTTGATGGTTCAAACGACTACGTACAAGTACCGCATTCGGAAGAACTCAATGGCAGTATAGAGCTGACCTACGCCACTTGGTTGTACCCCCGTAGCTGGTCCGGAATGTGTCAGGTGCTCGCCAAATCCGTTCATGGCGGAGGTAGCGGACGCGCTCAGATGGGAATCTTCTCGGATGGCGGCAGACTCGCCGGCCGGGCCGAGACCAGCGGCGGACGGATGAATGCCTACGCCACGTTACCGACACTCAACACCTGGAGCCATGTAGCGGTTGTGTTCGATGGCGTCAGCCTGAGAGTCTATGTTGATGGTGTTGAGGGAGGAGCGATCACTTTCTCCAACAGAACGCTAGTCCAGACGACTGATGTGTTGAACTTCAGCAAGCGTGTTGGAACTCCCCAATACTACTTCGATGGGAAGATCGATGATATCCGGGTTTACGGGCGGGCGCTCAGTGCGGATGACGTAGCTGCGCTCGCCGCCGGCGGCCAGTTGAACCTGTTCCCGTCTGGTGTCGGATCCTCGACGGTGCTCGTGGGCACGGGCTCGGGATCGGGCAACTGGGACCTGGTAAACGAAGAGACTGCAGACGATGACTCGACGTATGTTGCCAGCTCCGGCGGACCGTCGTTTGAGATGGATACCTACACAACGGGAGATTCAGGGATATCGTCGGGCTCGATCAGCAGTGTGACTATCCACATCCGGGTCTGCAAGGGTTCGGGCGGAAGCAAGGTCCAGACCGTGCTGCACACCGTCGGCACGGATTACCTGGGCGCCCAAATCAACCTCAACTCGACAACTTACAGCAACCACTCCACCACCTACTCGGCCAACCCGGCCACCAGTGCAGCATGGACGTGGGCTGAGATCGATGCCATGGAGATCGGCGTGGCCAGCAGAAAAGGCGCCCGCTGTACACAGATCTACGCCGAGGTGCAGTACGACGGCGCAAGCAGCGCCAACGCCGACAGCACATACACGGTACGATGGCAGGAGGCGCCGTGATCTCCGCCCGGGCGACTCCAGACCACCGAGCTACCGACCGGTGACACGGAGAGAGGGGCACGGAGGTCGGTCTCGACCACCCTCCTGCTGCAGCGTTTCAGGTGACTCCTCTGTCGTGCGCTGGACCGCGGGGCCCATGCCAAGCACGTTCCGGACTTGCCAATTCGACTCCATCGGTTTGCGTTCCGCCACCTCACGGTTGCGGCTCGGCCAAAACCCGATCGACACGTCCAAACGGGATCCGGTATCACTCGGACTCCGCGGGCGTCTTCTCCGGAGCAACGGGTATCGGTGGCTGGGGCGTGCTGGGCGAAGGCTTCGCGCGCTTCTTAGTAACTCCGCGCTCGGATCCGGGTCTGTGCATGGGGTGCGACGTGCCTGTCGCTCTGGTCTTCCGCGACGCGGTAGACCGCGCCTGGCGTCTGAAGGTGATGGGGACCTTGACCTCTCCTGCATCAGGGGCGTCGGTGCGGATGACCAGTTGACGGCGGCCTGAGCGCTGTACGTAATCCTTGGGAACGGTGAGGATTACGCTTTGTCTCCCCCCCGCCGCATCTACGATGCGAGCGGTCAAGTTCGGATCGTTCACCTTGGCTTCGGTAATCCTATGTGTCTCGGTGTCGTCCCAGATCAAGCGCACGGAGCGTTCCCAGGACGAAGTGCGCTGTTGGGGAACGCTGATTCGGTTGGGCTTGGCGGATACGCGGCGCATGCGCGAAGCATAGACGGTGATCTTGGCCGTCGGCGACTTCTCGAATCCGGTTTTGATTTCGAGCGCGGTGCGCAGCTGATCCTTGTCCATGGGGGGGGTCAGCGTAGCCTCGACGACATACTCTTCGCCGGGGGTCTTCTCGATTAGGGAGAACTCCAATCCCTTGACCGACAGGGGGACCAGTTCGAGCTTGAGCGGGCCGGCATCTCCGCGGGTGATGGTGACCTTGCGGGTCTGCGGTTCGGTAGTCGCCCGTGAGAGCTGGCCGAAGTTCAGGCTGCGCGGTTTCAGGACAAAAGGAACCTTCACCTTGCCCTTACAGGTGAGGGTGACCTGAGAATGTTTCGGATCGTTCGTGGTGACCCGGATCTTCTTGGTGAACTCCTTGGAGTACTTGCGCGAGCTGAGCGTAACCGCGAGCTTCTCGACCTGTCCCGGCTTGATCGTACGGTCTCCCGGACCGTTCATCTTGACACCTCACCCGCCTTTGGCGCGGATGTGCAGGTCGGCGGTACCCGTGTTGCGAATGTTGAACTCGAACACCATCGACTTCCCCTGCCAGACGGGTTCGAGCGTCACCGTGGGGGCCTCACACTCCCAGGCGGCGTTGGGGTCCGGTTCCATGCTCAGCTTGCCGCGCCTCTTCTTGGAGGCGCCGCAGCCCGGCGAGGCTTTCGTACTGGAGCCGGTCTTCCCGCGCGCGTCGTGGGCGCCCTTGTGCTGGTGACCTTTACTTGCGGGCTTCGTCTTGGGGGCGGGCTTGGGCTGGACCTCCGGCGTCTTGGGCTCCGCCTCCTTGGGCTCGGCCTTCGGTTCCGACTTGGGCGGGTCGGTCTTCTCGGCTTGGGTCTCTTCTGGTTTGGGTTGAGCGAGCGCCCCGGAAGTGCTCCAGGCGAAGCACAGCACGATGAGCGCAACAGGCAGTCGCAGCCCCACTACGTCAAGCGTCGTCTTGAAAGTCATGAACCGTCCATCCTCTCATTGTGGACCCAAAAGCGTGGTGGCCACGCACCATGGCTTGGCCACGCATTCGCACAGGTCTCAAGCTCCGCACCCGATCACGCCGCCGACGATCCGACAGCGCTGGGCCACATGGCTTCGAAAAACCGCATCCGACAACCAGCGGGTCATTCTAGCGTATCGTCGGGTTGCGGTGGAGCGTATGGTAGATTCCGCCAGGGTTGGAGTCGCGACGTGGACACCGCCGCCTCCCCCCTCTATCGGACTTCTCGGGCACTCAGAGCCGGTTCGTGGGCGCCGAGCGACGCCGGAAGAAGCCGACAGCGTTGCGGGTTTGTGACTCAGAAGTTGCGCCACGGGTCTGCTTGACAGCCGGCACGCCCGGCATAGTCTGGCAATCCGTATGTGGTGGCGCGGTTGCAGACGGCGCTCCCACATGTGCGTGTTTGGGGTGGTGCCCGGAGTCGCGGGTCCGCGTGCCTCTCTCGACCAGACGTATGCGCCCGCGAAACGAAGGACTCCACCATGACCAAGCCAGCCAGCCGTTGGCCGATCTGGAAGGTTGCCGTGGCGACCGGTCTGGCTGTGGTCATTTCGGCGGCGCTGTTCGTCCTGTCCGGCTACTTGGAGTCTCTGGGGCTGGAGGAGCCGAACGACCCGGTCCAGCGTGGCGTGCTCGGCCTTCCCGGATTCGTGCTGGTTCTGGGTATGGGCATGTCTATCCTCTCGGTCATCGGGTTCATCTGGCTGGGCTTGCGGATCCACGAGGCCCGCACGCCCCCGTGGGAACGCAAGAAGCGCGGCAAGCGACGCTGACCAACCGGGCAGTCGCCAAGCGATGCAATCGTAGATGTACCTGCCTCGATTTCGTCGAGCGCGGGTTGCGGGTCGTCAGGCACGGCGACAACTGGCGATCGAGGTGCGATCATGGTCTTGAATTACCACTCGCAGCACGAGAATCACACGGGCACGACGGAGCATCTCAAGGACTCGACGTTCAAGATGGCGGTCGTCGGCTACGGTATTCCGCTCTGCATTCTGGCTGTGGTCGTCGCGAATATCGTGGTGGGGAAGGCCTTCACTCCTGCTGGCCGGGCTACAGGCGATGTTATTGACGGTCTTGTTCAATCCTACGCCTTCGGCTGGCAATTCGCGGGTGTCGTTTTGCTGAAGATGGGGTCGGCGGCGGCCTTGTTCTCGTGGTACGCGCTAGCCAACTACAAGCGTACAGAACTATGGGCACCACCGGCTCTGCTTGCGTCGGTTGTCGTCATGGTTCTTGGGTTGGTTGCGTTTGCGGTCGGTTTCTTCGTCTGAGGCAAGAGGAAGGGGCCGCCCCAGAGCACCCCGAAACCCGGCCGTTTTGTCACTTGGGATTGGTCTTGGCTGCTGGAGCAGCGCCACCGGCCTTCAAGAGAGCCGGCAAGCGAGCGATGATCGATCCGGGTGGGGCTGCCTCAGCGGCACGCTCGAGTTGGAACATCCCGAACTCCTCGGAGCCACCGTAGTACTCCGCGTAGCCCAGCAGGAAGCGGAGTCGGTAGTCGTCTCGCTGTTCGAGCTTGTTCTCCAGGTCGGCCCGACGAATGTCCAGCACCGATGGGTCATCCACGAACTGATAGAGGTCCAGGCGGAACTGACCGATCTCGGGAAAACGCTCCAACCCCCGGGTCAGGTGATGCACGGCGCTGAGGTAGTCTCCGGCGGCGAGGTAAGCATGGGCCAGCCCCATCCGGATGAGGGGGTCGTTTCGGGCCAGGGTGGAGGCGACGGCGTATTCCTCCGTGGCCCGGTAGAACTCGCCGGCGCGCATGAGCGCCTCCGCCGCGCGGATGCGCACGTTCAGATCCGTCTCCACTGCTCCGGCGAAGGTCTGGGGGGCCTGCTCCAAAGCTTGGCGCAGACTCGTCAGATTGGACGAGTCCATACCCTGTGTGGGGCTTTCCAGGGCCTCCCTGTCCAGCCCCTCGTCCAGGGCGATGTCCAGTGGGGCGGTCGCGTCTACCTGTTGCTGCTCAGTCGCCGCGCCGACCAGGGACACCGCTTGTCGGAAGTCCCCGTAAACGCTTATGCCCTGAGGCGTCCACCCGGCGATCGGTGATGGATCCGGTTGATCATCTCTGGCAAGCGGTACGCGCGGGACGACGAGCCCGAATGGCGGTGGCGTGCCGGAAGCCCCCGCGCCAGGAGCACCGGCGGCGAATCCCATTTGGCTGGTCCGCCAGGTATCGGGCAACGACGGCTGAGTGGGGTCGCCATACAGCGACGGAGCCAGCTCTGCAGGAGTTCGGGCGATTCCGGCACCGAAGACTCGGTCCAGCACCCCCGAACCGCCGGAGAGAGCGCCATCGCGCCCATAGCTTGATCCGTATTCACCAGCGGGCTCCGAGTAGGGAGAGTAGCCCGGCAGACCGCCTTCCGCCCTACCCAAGCCAGACCCCAGACCGTGCGGATCTATCAGATGTGGAGCTCCAAACACCGACGTTCCTGGAAACACGCCGGGGTCGGTCGGCAGCGGGGTCGGACCAGTGGCGGTCTCCGGAAGAGACCGCCGGTTGAATGGGTCGAAGTCGGGCATCCGACTCGCAGGGTTCAGGCTGGCGCTGGGATTGAAAGGCCTCCCGGTGCGCGGGTCCGAACGCGGAATGGCGAATGCATGGTCGAGCGTGCCTGGGGTGTGTCGAATCAGCGATGAGCGTACGCTCCCCACGCTCGTAGCCGTCGCCGTCGGGGCAAAAAAGGGCGAGACCATCGATGGCGTTCGTCCGCGCAGCACGTCCGCGACGCTGACCGAATCACGCTGAAACGAGCTGAGCCCCGCGCTGGGCATGGTCAGGAAAAGCGAATTCGGATCCCTAATGGGTGAGAAACCCCGAAACGCGCGGCCGCCGCTCACATTGCCGGTGATGACGAAGTTGGCGGCGTTGGGCAAGCTCTGCGGCTGGAGCGCGTTGATCCCCCGCGCACCGAGCTGGTTGCTGGCGTCGAGCACCCGCCCGTCCACCCGGCCATCGATCGGCTGCATGACCTGGGCGATCCCAGGTGAACCGGCCAGCCAGACGGCCACTAACACCCCGCCGAACAAGGGTAGCCTACACATGATGAGACTCCACGGTCCGCCATCGCTCCCGCTGGTGATATCGACCGAAGCGACGATGCGCCCCAGTACAGTCATTCTAGTACCGCTTCCAGGAATGTACGAGCGATTCCGAGTGATTCTGCAGCGGCTGACAGAGATGCGGGACGCTACAAAGAACCCGAACATCGTGACCACGCCACTGGAAAGGGCACTGGAGGTACCCGCTGGGCCAGTCAAACTGGCCTGGGCCCCGCCGTATGCTTATCATCCAGCCCTGACGAGAGAATGTCACGGCTGCAGAGGGTGAGATGGACGCGGAAGACCACAGGCTTCGCTACAGGTTTCGACGCCGTCAACGTCTGACTCGTCAACGCGAGTTCCAGAGGGTGATGCGCACGGCGTGCAGCGTCGGCGATGCTCACATGGTCATTTACGTAGCGGAGAACGACGTCGGTTGCCCGCGCCTGGGTATCAGCGTCAGCCGGCGAGTCGGTTCCGCCCCCGAGCGCAATCGGGTCAAGCGACTGATCCGCGAGTCATTTCGGGTTCAACAGCACGAGCTTCCCGCCGGCGTGGATGTTGTGGTTATCGCCCGTCGGTCAGACCAGCCCACCCTGTCGCTGTACAAGACCGCGTTCCTGCACCTGGTTCGTCGGGGCGTCCGCAAGCTGATGGCCCGCAGGTCATGAACCGCCCCCTGCCCGTCAGTTCTGCCCGAACGCAGGCGGAAACGCCATCCCGCTGATCCGCGTGTGCGGAACGACAACGCTCAGAATCTGCTCGCCGCCCGTCGTCAGGTCGATCGCTACGATTAGAGTTTCCCCAGCCGTCGGTCCCGCGTGCTTCGCGGCGCCGATCAACCTGTTCTGCGCAACGTCGAAGGTGACGGCTTGGTACAGCTTATCCATCTGCGAGTCGACGGTAATGACCATGCCGTAGTCGAGGTCGATGTAATCCAGGCGGCAGTAATCCGTGCAGGCGACCCGGTACAGCCCGTTGGCGTAGGGGTGAGCTGCCAGGGTGAACTGGGCTCCGTTGGCTCCGGCAAGGTCCACCGGGGTGAGCGATCCGTCCACCCTGCCAATGATGACAATCGCCCCTGGATCCTCCGATCCCGCCCCCAACACGCCATAGAGGATTCCATAGATGGAGAACGCCAAGCCATCCACGTCGTCACCCAGGCTGGCGCGGATCTGCACCGCAGCGGTCGCCGGATCGATCGTCACCAACTGGACACCACTGGTACTCGCGTTCACCAGCGAATACATCGAGCGCTGCTCGACGCCTCTCGGGGCCTGCTCGAAGCACAGGCCCTCCGCACTCGACACGGATGGCGTAGGTCCGGCGGTCAAGGTGATCACCCCGTTCTCCGGCTGGAGCGTCATCAGCGCTGCTCCGAGAGGATCGATGACGTACATCACCTGGGGGTCGCACTCGTCCGGTACGCCGTTGCTGTCCGTATCCGAGCTGCTACCCGCCGCTACGTCGCACTCGTCGGGTACGCCGGTGGAATTGCAGTCGGGGCTGGTCCCGGCGCTGAGATCGCACTCGTCCGGGATCGCGTTTCCGTTGCAGTCCTGACTGATCCCGTAGGCCAGGTCCATATCGTCAAGAGTTCCGTTATCGTTGCAGTCTTCGCACTCGTCGGGTACGCCGTTGGTGTTGGTATCCGGACTGGTCTCGCCGCTGACATCGCATTCGTCGGGCGTCAGGTTTTCATTGCAATCTTCGCTGGTTCCCTGGGAGATGTCCTGCCCATCGAGGACGCCGTTCTCGTTGCAGTCCCGGCACTCGTCCGGGGTGCCGTCGGAGTTCGCATCCACGCTCGTCCCGGCGTTGATGTCGCACTCGTCGGGAACCGCGTTGGAGTTGCAGTCCGCACTCTGGCCCAGCTCGAGATCCAGGGAGTCCATGGTTCCGTTCTCGTTGCAGTCCTCGCACTCATCGGGGACGCCGTTCTCGTTGTAGTCACTGCTGGTCTCAGCGTAGATGTCGCACTCGTCAGGCACCTGGTTCAGGTTGCAGTCCACACTGGTGCCCGCGCTCAGATCGGCGGCATCATCCACGCCGTTGTGGTTGCAGTCGGTGGGCGTCGTCGTGCTGCCCCCTCCTCCCGGCGTCGTGCCACCGCCATCGTCTTCTTCCTCCTCTTCCTCTTCCTCCTCGTCTTCATCGTCCCCCGGATCCTCTTCTTCGGGAACCGTCGTGTCGTCCACCACGTCGTCGACGGGCTGTTCCGGCTCGGGCTCGCCGCCGTCAGAGATGATGTAGACCGCGGGCTCGTTATCCTCGAGGTCCGTTCCGAACACGAAGTTCTGCGGTGACAGTGGCGCACCGAGATGGTCCACGCCGGTGAACTCGACTAGCTGGGCGAGTTCCGGGCCAACCAGAGACGTCGTCGAGCGCGGTTCGATCCGCAAGCGAGCCAGGTGGACCACAATGTTGTTCAGCAGGAACCGGATGGTTACCTCTGCGGAGTGATCGGTCAGATTCCGCACCTGGGCTTCGATGATGCCCGCGGCGGGGGCAGGCTGGGCGCTGTCAGCGGTGTCATCCTCAGTAGCCACCGGCTGAGCAGCGGCGACGTCGCCAACCCGGAGTTCTCCGCCACTCGAATCGCTCGGAGTGTTCCACCACGAGGAGTAGCCCACGCAGCCGCCACTCACCAGAGCGAGCAAGATTACCAGCATCCACATTGATCTCATCGTGGTCCCCTGTTGTCTTGGACCGCCAGCCCTATGGGCGGGGATCGTCCTCGCCCGGCGTAGTCGCAACTCTGCATTATAGCACGAGACTCGGCGGCGCCATCCGCTAAAGCGCTGAGCTATCGGACCCGGTCTTGCCCTTCTCCTGCGCAGCGTAGCCCGCGTTGGCACGGGAATACCCCTGGCGGACCGCTCTGGTGGGACACCCTACCGCCTTGCGGCTCCAGTGGTGATTCGGTACATTATGGGTACAGGTCGCGGTGGAGGAGAGAGAGCTTCCCCGCCAAACGACCAGCCGAGCGAAGAACACAGCAGCGCGGTGGCTCTGCGCCCTCAGGACACGGGGCGAGTTCGCACTTCCGAGGAGAACACGAAATGTGCAAGGGAATAACAACTCTGGCGGTAGCGGCAGCAGTATTGACCTGCGTCTCCGGCGCGCAGGCGGACGTGTTCAACATGCCCGACGGGCTGACCAACCTGGAGATCATACCCGTCGGCAACCCAGGCAACCCCGGGGACGCACGGTACCCGAGCGGTGGCGTGCCCAGTTTCGGCAGCGTGGACTACTCGTACAACATTGGCAAGTACGAGCTGACAGCGGGGCAGTATACCGAGTTCCTCAACGCCGTGGCGTTCATCGACGTCTACGGGCTCTACAGCACGAAGATGTGGACCAGCTCGTGTGGCTGCAAGATCCAGCGGCACCACCTGCCTTCCGGAGTCGCTCGGTACACCGTGGCGGGAGACTGGGCCGACCGGCCGGTGAACTACGTCTCCTGGGGCGACTCAGCACGGTTTGCCAACTGGCTGCACAACGGACAGCCTACGGGCGCGCAGGACCTCTCGACCACGGAGGACGGCGCATACTTCCTCGACGGCGCGATGACCGATGGCGAGCTGATGTCCGTAGCACGCGAACCGAACGCCGCATGGGCTATCCCGACGGGGGACGAGTGGCACAAGGCGGCGTATCACAAGAACGACGGCGTTACGGGCAACTACTTCGACTATCCGACTAGCAGCGACGAAACACCGAGCAAGGAGCTTGTAGACCCCGACCCAGGCAACAACGCCACGTTCCACGGTGGCAGCACGATCGGCAGTCCATATTACCGTACGGAGGCTGGCGCGCACGAGAACTCCGACAGCCCCTATAGCACATTCGACCAGGGCGGTAATGTGTGGGAGTGGAATGACGCCGTACTTCCCGGTTCGTATCGCTTGCTGCGTGGTGGGTCGTACTTCTTCGACCGCCACTCCCTGCACGCGGCGACTCGCGACTTCCTCTACCCATCGTCCGAGAACTGTGACGTCGGCTTCCGCGTCGCCGAAGTTCCCGAACCCGTCACCCTAACCCTACTCACCTTCGGCGGGTTGCTCGCGGGAAGACGCCGACGCTGACTCTGAGCACGACGCCTCGTGCCAGACGCATTCTGAGCCTGCCGATCAGAGTCCGCATCGAACTGATGGAGCCGCGGATACACACCGATCAACGCGGATTGGAGAACACCCCTATCAGCGTTCATCTGCGTTCATTCGCGGCTGGTCCTTCCCATTGCGCCGGACGCCATATCTTGCTGACCCGCTCCCTCACGGTCGCGGCTCGGAGAGAACACCCATCGGTACGTTCATGCTCGAACCGGCGTGCGCAGTTACGGTCGTCTTCCGCAGCAGTTCTTGAACTTCTTTCCGCTCCCGCAGGGGCAGGGCGAGTTGCGGCCGGTCTTGGGCTGTTCGCGGCGGATGGTTTCGACCTTCTGCTCGACACCCTGGGCGCGCATGGCAGCTTGGGTGTCGCGGGCTGCAGAGGCAAAGGCGCCGGCCGCGTCGCGATGGGATAGCTGCATCCGTTGCGCCGGGGCTCCCTGGGCAGACCCCTCCCCGGTCATCTTCACCTTGAAGATCATGTCCGTGACCCGCTCGTTGACCCGAGACCACATCTCGGTGAAGAGCTCGCGCCCTTCGATGGCGTACTGACTTTGCGGATGGGACTGATCGCCACCCATGGGGCGCTGGGCGATCGCGTGTCGGAGGTGATCCATCTCGAGCAGGTGGTCTTTCCACGCCTGATCGTAGATCCGCAGGAGGACGTAGTGTTCCAGACGGGTCAACTCCCAGCGGAGCATCTCGCGCCCTTCAGCCAACAGGGCATCGGTCAGGTCTCCGTCCTCGGCCTCAAAACGCCGCTGGTCCCAGGCTCGGCCCATGCGCTCCTTCGCCCACTGGAGCATCTCCTCCTCGTCTTTGCCGGCAAAAGCCGCCTCGAACTCAGCCTGCAATCGGCCGCCGGTGAGGAACTCCTCATTGAGCCCGACCAGCGTCTCGAAGATCTCGGCGGCGGACTTGCCCTGCACATCTTCGAGGGTCCATCCGGCGGCGAACTTCGCGTTGGCCCAGTTAACGATCGATTCGGCGACGAAGGCGCTCTCGCTTTGAGCTTCCTGGAACGCCCGATCCACGCACACTTCGACGGGATAGCGAATTTCACGCTGCAAGTAGGCCTCGCGGACCTGTTTTTGCAGCAGGTCGGAGATCTCCGCGGTTCCGACGTCCTGGAAGTCCTGGGTCTTGACGTCAAGGTTGAACTTGTTGCGGGCCCACTCGGTCAGCGCCGTCTTGGCGAACGTGTCATCGAGGAACACCGCGACGCCGTCCAGGGGTATGGTTTCGTAGTGCTGCTCCGCAGCTTCGATCAGCGCGTCCTCGATGTCCTCGCGGGCCATCTTGCGGAGTTGGTTCTGGGTGGCGTTGAACTGATACGCCCGCTGGCCCCAGGCGAGCAACCCTCCCACGTCCCACTCTTCGGGCGGGGTTTCCTCCTCGATGTACTCGCCCAGGGAGGTGGTAATCGTCTCGCGGGCTTCGTCCTTGGCCCGCCGGCGAATGGCTTGCTGGACCGAGTCCAGATCCGTGTCACTGACCTTGTACTCGGAAATATTCAGATCCAGTTGGGACTTGCACCACCGGACGATGCTCGCGGCGGGGTAGTTCGAAGCCATGAACTCGCCAACAGCGTTGTCGATGGCATCATCGATGGTCTCAAAGATCAACTCGCGCAGCTTGCGCTGTTCGAGGATGCGCTGCCGGTTGGAGTAGAAGGTCTTCCGCTGGTGATCCATCGGCTCGTCCCACTCGAGCAGATGCTTACGCGTGGAGTAGTTGCGCTCTTCGACCTTCTTCTGGGCCCGCTCGATGCCCTTGGACAGACGCTTGTCCTCCAGGCTGGTGCCCTCGGTGAACCCGAGCTTCTCCATCATCTTGAGCATCCAGTCGGGCATGAACAGCTTGAGCAGATCGTCCTCCAGCGACAGGAAGAACCGTGACGATCCGGGATCGCCCTGTCGGCCGGCCCGACCGCGAAGCTGGTTGTCGATGCGCCGGGCTTCGTGACGCTCGGTCCCGATGATGTGCAGCCCGCACGGAGCGTTGAGCGTACAAACCTTGCGGCCCAAGTCGGGGAAGCGCGGATCGAGCTTGGGCTTGTAGCAGTGGGCGCAGTTCGTGGACGGGTCGTATTCCAGACAGGTGATGCAGCACTTGGTCATGCCGACCGGGTACAAGGCGTGGGCGGCCTGCCCATTGCCGCCTGCGGATGCTCCGTCACCATTCCCGCGGTCCAGACGATCACCGGTGCTGGGCACCTTGCACTTGAGGTAGACGACCCCCTCTTCGAGCTTGATGTCGGTTCCGCGCCCAGCCATGTTGGTGGCGATAGTCACGTTGCCCACGGGGATCCGGTCCGTACCGCGGCTGGGCACGGTGCGGTATCCAGCCTTGGTTACGATCTCCGCTTCGCGGGCGTGGTTCTTGGCATTGAGCACCTCATGCTCAATGGAGTACGCTTTCTCCAGCAGTTTGGAGAGTTTCTCGGAGTTCTCCACGCTGGTGGTGCCCACCAGGATAGGACGTCCGGTTGCCAGATCGCCCATCTCCTCGTCGTAGGTCTCCATCAGCAGGCTGATGACCCGGGTATCTCCGTATTCCGCGCCGCGAAACTCATTCAGAGCTTCGTCTATCCGGCTGGTGTCGCCGCTGGTTCGCGCACTGATTGGGCGCAATGCACCGAGCACTTCGGCGAGCACAAAGGGATCAGCCGGCCGCCCGCGCCGATGTACCTCGTGGATTTCCTCCACGAGGTATTGATACTTCTGGACAACGCTGCGGCATACCTTGTCGTTGTGGTCGTTGCGATTCACCGGGCGGTTCGTGGGGATTTCCACTACCTCCAGCCCGTAGATCTTGCCGAACTCGGTGGCTTCGGTGAGGGCGGTTCCGGTCATGCCCGCCAAACTCTTGTAGAGCTTGAAGTAATTCTGGATGGTGATGGTGGCGAGGGTCTGGGTCTCTTCCTTGATGGTCACGCCTTCTTTGGCTTCCACCGCCTGATGCAGACCGTCGGACCACTGGCGCCCGATCATCAGCCGTCCGGTGAACTCATCGACAATGATGACCTCCCCGTCCTGCACCACGTACTCCTTGTCGCGCTCGTAGACCACGTGGGCGCGCAGCGACTGTTCGATCAGATGCGGGCGGTCCATGTTCTGGCCCATGTAGAAGCTGCCGATACCCGCCTCTTCCTGGGCGAGGGCCACTCCGTCATGGGTCAGGTGGGAGGCTTTGCGCTCCAGCTGGACGTTGAAGAGTTGCACGTGTCCGATCGCCTCGGCTTCCTCTTCGGTTACCAGGTAGGGGTCGATCTTGAAGCGTTTGTGGGCGTCGTCGAACTTGGGATTCAGGGTGTACCGTTCCGGCGGATTCTCGCCCCACTCCTCCAGCCGCCGCCGGGTCTCCGCGTTGATGGCGTTCTGCTTGCGCACCAGCAGGCGGGCCAGGTGGTCCGCCCACTTGTACCGGTTCATGTCGTCGCGGGCCGGTCCGGAGATGATCAGTGGGGTGCGGGCTTCGTCGATCAGGATCGAGTCCACCTCGTCCACGATCACGTAGTCCAGCGAGCCCTGCACCTGGTCCTCGAGGCGCATCTTCATGTTGTCGCGCAGGTAGTCGAAACCGAACTCGCTGTTCGTTCCGTAGGTGATGTCGCAGGCGTAGGCAGCCTGACGGATTCCCTCATGACCACCGGGGTCTTCCTGGGACTGAATGTACCCCACGGTCACGCCGAGCATCTCGAAAATCGGGGCGGCGAACTCGGCGTCACGTCTCACCAGGTAGTCGTTGACCGTAACGATGTGGACCTTGTTCCCCTCCACGATCTTCATGTACGCCGACAGGTGGCAGACGATCGTCTTGCCTTCGCCGGTCCGCATCTCCGCCACCGCGCCGTCGTAGAGCACCTTGCCGCCGAGCAACTGGCAGTGAAAGTGGCGGTGATTCTGCGCCCGGCGCGAAGCCTCGCGCACCGTGGCGAACGCCTCGGGAAGAACACTCTCGGGCGGCTCACCTTCCGCGAGGCGCTGCTTGAGCTCGGCGGTCTTGGCCTGGAGCTGTTCATCGCTGAGTTCGACGTACTGCGGTTCCAGCACGTCGGCGCTGTCGGCGAAGCGGGCGTACTTCTTGACCAGCCGATCGTTCCGCGATCCGAATAACTTCGAGAGTAGTCCACTGATGTATTCTTGAGCACCCACGTTGGTCCCTCACGGTAATCCCCCGGGTCGTTAGCGCCGAGCGCTCGCGGGGAAAGAAGCGGTCAAAACTGAGTATCGGAGATTGAGGCAAAACGTTTGGCGTACCAGACTGTCCGCGCCGCGTCTCTCTTCTCCATTCTCCATTCTCCATTCCTGTTACGGACTCTGCGCGCCAGCGCCAGTCAAACGGGCTGCTGCGACGGCGGTGTCCTAGGGGCCGTGGAGGCCTCCGAAGAGAGAGAGGGCCACCAACTCGCCGCGGTGGACGGCAACCACGTTGGTGATGAGGAAGCGCTGGACGAAGTCGCAGCTACCGAGCGATTCGGTCGGACGAGACACGTGCGGGGCGGTTGCGATGGGTATCGCCACCACCGGGACAGCCACCCAGGAGGCATCAGAGATGCGGAACTGGGCGTGCCCGGCGCGCAGCTCATGGCCCGCCAGGCTGAGGGTCAACATGGACACCACCGCGCAGCGCCGCAGAGCACCGGCGTTACTCCGGCGGCGACCGGTCCCCAGGGGACTCGCCTCACCATTCTGATGCTCCGTGCTTCGCATGACCGTAGTATTATACGCGACCCGACGCCGTGTAAAGCACCACCGACCCAGGATCGCAGGCTATGCTTCACCAGCCGCGCTCAGCCGGTACGCTGCCCGGATTGGGATTCTCGAGTTTGAACCTGGGGACCCCCTTCCCGAAGGTTGGTGAGTCTGCTGGAGATTGCGTATGTCCAGCGCCGTTTCGGCAGGAGACCTCTCGGTCGTCTGTAGCAGCCGGCGTCCCCGCCGGCCGTCGGCCTGCGAGACGCAGGCCGCTACAATGACCCGCGAAACTGTCACTACCTTTCTGGAAACGGCACTAGCGCCGGGCCACCTGGGGCCGGCGCAGCTTGACCTTCATGTCGCGGTTGGTGCTTCGCTTGGAGTTAAGAACCTTGATGGCCTTCTTGACATCCCCCACCTTGAACGCCCCCAACGCCTTACCGCCGCGCGTGCTCGCGGTGCAGTAGGCATAGCTGATGTGTACATGATGCGCCGACAGCTTCTCCAGCACGTCAGCCACAGCCCCAGGCCGGTTGGACATGGGCACCGCCAGGATCTCTGTTTCCGCCACCTGCACGCTGAGCTTACGCAGCACCGGCCGAGCTTTCTCCGGATCGGACACGATGAGACGCAAGACGCCGTGTTCCTGGGCATCCATCATGGTCATCGCTTCGATGTTGACCTTGGTTTTGCCCAGCTCACGGCAGATCGACGCCAGCAAACCCGGTTTACCTGCCAGAAAGAGCGAGAACTGAGTTAGAACCTTCATCATAAGGGCGATCTCCTGCACACGAAGGTGAACGATATCCTCCCCCGAGGCGATACGGATGTCGCATACGCACCGCCGCCGACTTCCTCCCCGCAACGCACCGCCCGCGGGGCGTTGCCGAAGTGCAAGCCAAACTCGGTCGGCGTATGAATCCCATCACGGCCCGCTTATCACAGTGTAGCTCCGCCGGCGAAGAAACGCCACCCACCGATCCGCAGGACGCCACCAGGAGGTGAGCGACAGCCTCCACGTCCCGGTCGCACCCGCGCCGGCCTTGCCTCCGGAGGAGGATAATGGTCAAATCGATGCTCGTAGTCGATGCCTGGACCAGCCAACCTGGAGGGTCAGCCCTTGCCCAGTATTGTCGCCGCGGTCATGACCGGCGCGCACCAGCCACTCGAGCTGCGCGAGTTGTCCGAACCGGATCTCGAACCGGACTCCGCCCTGCTAGCCACCGAACTCAGCGAGGTGTGTGGGACCGACGTACACCTCCATCATGGCAGACTGACCGGGGTCCCCTACCCGATCATCCCCGGACACGTCGCTGTGGGGCGGTTGGAGAAGATCCGCGGTCGCCTGGATGACGTCGATGGCCGCCCGCTCGCCGAGGGAGACCGGGTGACCTTCCTGGACGTGCATCGGACCTGCAACCGGTGCATCGCCTGCCTGGTGGACAAGGCGACCACGCGCTGTCCCAGTCGCAAGGTGTATGGGATCACCTACGGGCTGGCGGACGGACTGACCGGGGGTTGGGCGGAGAAGATCTACCTCAAACCCGGGGTACGCTGCATCCGCCTGGATGGGGTGGCACCATCGCTGTACATGGCTGGGGGATGCGCGCTGCCCACGGCGCTTCATGCGGTGGAGCGCGGGGGGATTCAACTGGGGCAGTCCGTGCTGGTTCTGGGTAGTGGGCCGGTGGGCTTGGCGATGATCGCCCTGTCCCGGCTGCGCGGAGCCGCTCGGGTGCTCTGCATCGGCGCTCCGGTCGGTCGTCTGCAAACCGCCCGGCGAATGGGCGCGACGGACGTGCTGGACCTCACCGCCGCCGACGAGGACGCACGGCGCACTTGGGTCAGGGAACACACCGGCGGGCGCGGTGCGGACGTCACCTTGGAAGCCACCGGAGCGCCGGTGGCGGTGGCCCAGGCGCTGCGCTGGACCCGGGACGCGGGTGTCGTGGTGATCGCCGGCCAGTACACCGATGGCGGCGACGTCTCGATCAACCCCCACCACGACCTCAATCGCAAGCACCTCGATATCCGCGGCTGCTGGGGCTCGGACTTCGCCCACTTCTACCGAGGCGTCGAACTGCTGAAAGACCCGCTGTTCAGCAAAGCCTGGGAAAGCCTGGACATGACCCGGTTCACCCTGTCCCAAGCCGATCAGGCCCTGCAAGCGGTGGCCAACGGAGAAGTGGTCAAGGCCCTGATCGTCCCCCAGGCATGATCGCAGTCACCGCCGAGGCGAACCGCCAGGCCCAGTATCCGATAACAAAAGCACGACCTCCAAACCGCCGATAACCACGTAACGAAACCCGTCGGTCGATCCTCAGCTCCGGGGTGGGACCGCGCGCTGGTGTGGAATGACGCTGGACCAGGGAGGCTCAAACCGGTGGTACCGCCGATCGCAGAACCGCTGACCGCTCCGAGGCAGGGAATCTGTCCGGAACTGCAAGAGGAGGCCGTGACGGAACAGGCTCGGCGCCTGGGCCGGATCCCTTCGGCGGTGGAGTGGGAGACCAGCTTCCGGGCCTACTACCAGTGTCGGCGTCGCCGCCCCCGCGGAAGCAAGCCACACTACTACTACGCAAGGATCATGCGGCGTCTGGCCCAAATGATCCCCGCGGGGAGTCGCGTTCTGGACATCGGGTGCGGGACGGGCGAGTTGCTGGCCCACCTCCGCCCGTCGTACGGGGTGGGGGTTGACTTCGACCGCAGCGCGATTCGCGAAGCCCGGGCTCGACACCCCCAGGTCACCTTTCTGGAGATGAACGGAGAGGATGTAGCGGATCTGGCGGAGACCTTCGACTACGTGGTGATCAATCAGGCGCTCTGCGACATCTATGACATTCAAGAACTGCTCGGTGCGCTGCACTCGGTCTGCCACGAACGGACCCGCCTCATCATCGTTCACTACAGTCGTCTGTGGCAGCCGGTGCTGAAGATCGCGGAGTGGTTGGGGATCAAACCCGCGGCGCCGGACCGGGCTTGGCTGCCCACTACGGAGATCACCCACCTGCTCGCGTTATCCGGGTTCGAGACGGTGCGTCGCACAGGAATGACCCTGTGTCCGTGGCCCGTTCCCATTGTGGCTACGCTGTGCAATCGTTTCCTGGGCAACCTTCCGGGCTTGCACCATCTGGGCCTGAGCAGCGTGCTGGTCGCTCGGTCGTTGGACGGCGGCGTGCTGCGCCGCGGGCAGGAGCGCAGCGTCTCCATCGTGGTCCCGGCCCGCAACGAAGCCGGACACATCCGTCCGCTACTCGAGCGTATCCCCACCCTGGCCCGCGAGCAGGAGATCATCTTCGTCGAGGGCAACAGCTCGGATGACACCTGGGCGGTCATCGAGCGGGTGACGGCGGAGTACGACGGTCCGTGGTCCGTGCGCTGCCTGCGCCAGGACGGATCGGGCAAAGCCGACGCCGTGCGCAAGGGGTTCGCCCATGCCACCGGCGAAGTCCTGATGATCCTGGATGCGGACATCAGCGTACCCCCGGAGGAGCTGCCGCGATTCTACCGGGCCTTGATCAACGGTCACGGAGAGTTCATCAACGGATCGCGCATGGTCTACCTGATGGACAAGAAGGCCATGCGCTTTCTGAATCTGGTGGGCAACAAGTTCTTCGGTTGGATGTTCACCACCCTGCTCGGCCAGAGATTCCGCGATACGCTCTGCGGCACCAAGGTGTTGTTACGTGAGGACTACGAGCGGCGGCTGGCCCCCAGCCGGGCCTACTTCGGTGACTTCGATCCGTTCGGCGACTACGATCTGCTCTTTGGTGCCGCCCAGGCGAATCTCAAAATCATCGACGTCCCCGTCCACTACCAGGCCCGCACCTATGGCGAAACGAACATCTCCCGGTTCCGCCACGGAGCCACCTTGCTGCGCATGTGCCTTTTCGCCGCCCGCAAGATCCGCTTCGTTTAGGGTCTATCCCAAAACGCAGGTGGGATAAGCTCCGATGCCACTTGCGCACTCCCCCTGCTGCTGAGGCGATGATCCGGCGGTGTTGCGGACTCCTCGCACCCACGAGAAGTGGCACGACATTCCGGGGGCGACGAATCAGAAATGCATGGAGAGTGCGGTTCCCAGCACGCCTTTCCGCTGGCCTCCTGGGGAATACGCGGTCACTTCGCACGATCACCCTCAAGAGACTTGCCCTCCATATCTATTTTTGGTTACTGTAGTTACGTTGGAGGACGCTGGGGAGAATCCCGGGTGAACCCGCCTGAGGAGGAGGGGCACGGAAGTTCAACCATCCAGTTAGCAAGGAGTGGCGCGATGCAAGGGGACTCTGTACGGTCTAATCCTCATGTCTGGCTCGGAGCAATCGGGACAGCTCTGGTGGCGACGGCCCTGGTCGGCGTGTCCTCGACGTCGGCGGCTGATCGGCTGGTGATATGTGAGGAATTCAGTAGCGTGACGTGAGGCGGCTGCACCGGCGCGGGTACCGCGCTCAGTCAGATGTTGGACGCCTATCCCGACACCTTCACCTTCGTGCAAACCCACCTCGACGCCTACACAATTCCCTGGGGTTCGACCAGAGCCGGCTTCTATGGCATTGCATACACGCCGACTACGTGGTTTGACGGCGTCATTGAGCGGGTGAGTCCCTATTCGTTCGCCATCTATCAGAGCTTCTACAACACGCGGCGTGCTGTTCCCACAGACGTAACCATCGAGCTCTCCGGCGAGTTGGTGGGTTGGCGGAACATCAGGATGCGGGCCGACGTGTGCGTCGAAGCCGGCGGCGTAGCCAAGACCATGCGCGTACACATGGTGCAGGTACTGGACAACTGGCCCATTCCGCCCACCTACTCCCGCAACGGCCTTAAACAGGCGGCGGACTATCAGGATGTCTTCGTGTCCCCCGGCCAGTGCCAGGAGGTCGAAAACGTGTTCGCCTTCGACTCCGATAGCTGGAGCAACCGGGATGACATCCAGATCATCGCCTGGGCCCAGGAGACCGACGCCTCCGGACCGGCTGAGGTCCATCAGGCCGCATTCAAGCGCTGGCCCCTCGCGGCGGTGAAAGGCGACTTCGACGACGACACCCGCGTCAATCTGGACGATTATCCCGACTTCGCGGATTGCCTGGCCGGCCCCGGGACCGCCCCCAGCCCGACGCTCCC
>JAAEQG010001313.1 GCA_024231775.1 bacterium | reverse complement strand
GCCGCTCCATCACCTCGGCGCACGGATGCCCAAAATCATTGTCGGCCCCCACGCTGATGACCACGATCTCGGGGTCTACCGCCGCCAGGAACGCGGGCGTGCTCGAACTGCAACTCCCGTGATGGCCCGCCTTGAGCACCGTGCTCGCCAGCGGAACCCCCTGGGCCAGCAATCGCTGCTCGATCACGGCCTCAATGTCCCCTGTCAGCAGCAGCGACACGTCGCCATAGACCAGGCGCGCAACGACCGAATTGTTGTTCACGTCCGCGTCCGTCCCGCGCACCGGCTCTACGCCCGGATGGAGCACCGTCATCTCTAGCCCCGCGTCGAGGGCCACGTGCAGCCCGGTCTGGCCCTGGTAGACGGTCGCCCCCTCCGACTGCAACAGATCTTGCCAATATCCATAGACCTCGGTGGCGTGCTCGACCTGGCGAAAGATCACCGTGTCCACCCGGTAGCGCTCTAGCACCGGGACCAGCCCGCTGATGTGGTCGGCGTCGGGATGGGTGAGCAGCATCACGTCGAGCGTGCGGTCCCAGAACGGCATGTGGCGGC
>JAAEQG010001312.1 GCA_024231775.1 bacterium | reverse complement strand
GATTGCTTCTCCGCGTCCTCAGCGCCTCTGCGCTCCCCACCCAGCTGCAAGTTGGCGGCCGCGTGGCATGGGCAAACTTGTTTGCCCGTGAGCATGCCTGGGTTGTCATACCAGGTCCAGGATGTCTGTGCCGATCAACGAGCCGCGGACTTCAGTCCGCGCGGCCACTCGAACGCGAGCACCAAGATGACCGGGAATCGGGCAATCGGCACAATTGAACCAGATCTGGTATCACACGTGCAGGCAAAGCTCACCCATGCCACCCATGTAGAGCTTACCCGCGCAACATCGCGCAGCCCCGCCGATGTCAAGCAACTGTCCCCGCCCGCGTCCCCCATCCCTTCCAGGGGTGGGGGACAACTCCGTCTCGAAAACCGGAACCTCTTCGCCGTTTCGACTTTTGGACTCTTGGACTTTTTCCCCCTCTTCTCTGCGCCCTCAGCGTCTCTGTGTTCCCCACCCAGCTGCGGGTTGGCTTCTGACCGCCAAAAGGTACAGAACATTCACGGTTGGTGCATCTTGTGCTTCTTCGCGGCAGAAATAGAGAATAGAGCGCTAGTGTCCCGTCACGCGCCCTGTGCTGGCGTGTCCCAAACCGAGCCCCCAACCGCCCCGCCGGATTCGTCCGAGTCCACCTCCAGCCGGAACCGACCGGTCCGGCCTCGGCACCAAAAAGCGCCACTTGCTGGCACTAGCCAGCGATGGAAGACTAGGCAAACCTTGCCGGTTGTGCCGCGCAAAGTGCCACGCCGTGGCACTTCAGATGCCTGTTAAACTGGGCAGACTTGTCCGGTTGTAACACCCTAAAGTGCCAACTAGATGGCACTCCCGCAAACCCCGCCAGCCGCACCTGATCGGTCAACCGGAGGCGGTCGCCGATCGCGCGCCATGTACTCTCTCCGGGCGGAGTCCACGGACGCGCGTGCATTCCGCCAGGTGCGTCAGTAGTAGATTGTGCGCGTACGGTGGTGGGGCACGACGACTTCGGCATCGTGGGATCGCACCCACAAGTAGTAGTCCAGCCGCCAGGCGGGAATGTCCAGAGCACTGGCTAACTCGTCGCCGATGCAGATCGTCGCCGCCCGCACTTCGATCTCCTCCGGCGAGCCTGCGGCGATCTCCTCCAGAGCGGCAATGCGCTCTGCCAGGGGATCGGACAGCAGTAGCAGCTTCCAGTGTCGAAAGAGCTGCGGAAGACGGTAGTCGGCGAAGACCGTCAACCGATCCAGCCCCTCGAGCGTACCCTGTTGCTCCGCAGCCCATTGAGACGCCAGGTCCGCCGCGCAGATCTGGGCGCGTTTAAGGAAGGCAACCGGATGACCGGCGTACTCAGCCGCATCGCGAAACGAAGGGAAGTCGCGGGCCAGCAGATCGGCGATGGCAACGGCGTCGGTCGAAGCTTGCTCGACGAGGTTGGCAAAGTCGCCCGCGTAGCGCTGCAGCAGCACCGCTCCGGTCTCGCGGAGCACCTCCACCCGGCGCTCGAGCAGCGGAATCCGGCCGACTCCGGAGAAGACCGCCTCCAACTCGGATACATCAGCCGCAGCCCAGCGCTCGGCGGAAAGCCACGATCGATCTGCCTGAATCGCCCGCACCAGACCCGCCAGCATCGCGAAAGTGCGCCGCCAGGTCTGGCCCGCAAAGTTGATCTCCCATGGCTGATCTGACCAAAAACAGAAGTTCAAACAGTCAGCCAGCAGAACGAAATTGGCCTGCTCAGGGCGCGTTCCCCGAATGCGCAGCTCGGCGGGATGCTCAGGACTTGGGATGGCGCCTGGATCGATCAAGCCCGCCCGCCGGTGAACGGCGTCGGAGTCGACGGTCAGATGAGCGGCGTGAGCTACCACCCGGCGACAGGATTCAAGGATGTCTGCGACTTCCGACACGTTAACAATTCACCTGCTGTTAAGCGCAAGAAGGCGGACGCCGTGTCAACCGGCGTCCGGAGATAATGGGTCACGCTTGGCTCATCCGCCGAAGGGTTCGGGATCGAGCAACTCACGTTTTTCGTCTACGTCCTTGTACTCGTCCGCTTCGGGGACCGGTTCTTTCTGCTCGTCGATCATCGGCCACTCGGCGGCGTACTTGGCGTTGATCTCGACGTATTCTTGCCACTTATCCGGCAGGTCTTCGTCGGTGAAGATGGCGTCCGTGGGACACTCGGATACGCACAAACCGCAGTCGATGCAGGTCTCCGGATCGATGACCAGGAAGTTCACACCTTCATGAAAGCAGTCCACGGGGCAAACCGCGACGCAGTCCGTGTACTTACACTTGATGCAGGGTTCCGCAACTATGTGGGCCATGGTTCGTCTCCAACGGGCCTGATGCTCCCCAGCTTGCGCGATCCGCCGCGGTTCCTGGGGGGCTGATGACCGGTCGGTAACATCCGCGGATCGCCGGTGGTTGTCAACTGCAGTTCGCCCCCTTGGGGGGAGGCTTCGCGGCCGCACTGCCGGTCATTGGACCCACTCGCCGGCGCTCGGGACTCTGAATCGAGTCGTTGGTTGTCATGGTGAGGGGCGCGGTCTATAGTTCGGCTGTGTCCGATGCGAACCGATTCGTCGCTCCCGCGCGCTTGATCGCCGCTTTGACCATGGTTTCTCGCCTATTGGGTTTGGGGCGGGAGATGGTCTATGCCCACCTGTTCGGGGCGTCGGCGGGGTTCTCGGCGTTTCGGATCGCCTATCAGATCCCCAACCTCTTCCGCCGGCTGTTTGGTGAGGGAGCCCTGTCCGCGGCGCTGATTCCGGCGTTGACCGACTGTTTGCGCGAGCGGGGCGAGGCTGAGGGGCGTCGCCTGGGGGGAGCGGT
>JAAEQG010001311.1 GCA_024231775.1 bacterium | reverse complement strand
GGTTGATTACTTCCGTTTCCCGCGTTCATGTTGCGGCTACAAGCCCTCTCCCCTGGGGGTGAGGGGGCGGGTCTGGCGCCTCTCGACCCTCCCCCAATCCCTCCCTGAAGGGGAGGGGAGTGCGTTTCTCATCGCCCACCCCCGCGAACCCGGGGCTTATACCAGATCCGGTTCAATTGTGCCGATTGCCCGATTCCCGATCGTTTTGGTGCTCGCGCTCGAATGGCCGCGCGGACTGAAGTCCGCGGCTCGTTAATCGGCACAGTCATCCTGGACCTGTTATGAGCCCAAAGACCAGCGGGTCCCGCGGTGGATCGCGATCCGCGTCAGGCGATGGAAGCGAGCGGGCGCATGGCAGACAGCAAGTCATCCATGCAGACCGGTTTGCCGAGTTCCAGCGGGACGAAGACTCCGTGGTTGTGATCGCTGGCGATGATCAGGAGCCGGCCGTCGACCACGTGGTAACCCGTCTCCTGGGGCTGGTGGCCGCAGACGAACAAGTCTACATCCAGGACCTCAGCGAGACGGGCGAGCATCTCGGGGTTGTGCCGCCGCCCCCATGCCAGAACGTAGGCACTGCCGCCCTCGACGAGATCCGCCTGAGTCAGTGGCCGCTCCAGGACCGTCGGATCGAAGGCGGCGATATCGCGGGAGCCGGGCAGCGAGTGGGACAGGAAGACGCGGTTAGCAGTTCGTGCCGCCAGGGGAAAGCTGCACAAGAACTCCAGAATCGACGCCAGCACTTCCCGCCCGTCCTCCGGCCCGTAGGCCTGCACCACTCCGCAGGCGAAGTCGGTGGTCAAGATTCGTCCGGCTTTGCTGATCTCCCGGCCGGTTATCTGAGCCAGCTCGTGATTGCCCAGCAGGAAGTGGACCTGCTCGGGAAAAGCGCATTTCCAGCGTGCGGAGGTGAGCAGCAGCTCGTGAGACTGATCGAAACCTGTGCTCAGGGAGAGATCTTCGTGGATTAGCTCGTGGAGAATGACATGACGAGCCCCGGCCCGCTCCAGGTCGCAGTAGGTCTCCAGCCGCTGCAGGTTGCGCTGGTGCCCGTGGAGATCACCGGTCATCACCACCTGCCCATAATTGGGAAACGCCAGAAGCGATCCCCGCAACAGGGGGTCTTCGCGGTTCTCCCGGGCGGCTTGTCGATAGGTAGCCACGTCTGTGGCGGTGTCGGCGCAGATGTCAGTCATTTATCGGGGTTCCTCTGGCGGGTGGTCGGCGTCATCCTTCTCCTCGGTTGCGTTACGTGGTGGGTCAGCAGATGAGGGGGCGTCCGACGAGTCCGGGCGGGGCCCACCGCCTGCGGGGTCTTTCGCAGCCGCAGAACCGGATTTGGAGGCCAGAGCCTCCTTCCGCCTTCGGTTCCAGTGAGCTTGGACCACCTCCAAGCGAGACGAGACCTGCTTCATGCTCTCCGGGCGATTCTTGGGGTTTCCCTGGCAGCAGTCCATGACCAGTTGCGAAAGCGGGCCGGGGATCAACTCATTGATCTCCCGAGGCGTACGCAGGGTTTCCTCGCTAACCAGATCGATTCCTCCGGGGCGAGCGGGTTGGCGGATCGCGGTGGGATAGGGAACTTCGGTCAGCACCCAATACATCGTCGCCCCCAGATTGAAGACGTCGGTACGTTGATCCAGTGGCGCCCTTTGGACCTGCTCGGGGGCGATGTAGTCGGGGGTGCCCTGGATTCTCTCCTTGCGAAAGCCCATGGGGCAGGCCTGCCCAAAGTCGATGATCTTCACCAAGCCCTCTTTGCCGGTGAGGATGTTGTTGGGTTTGACGTCGGCGTGTACCCAACCGGATTCATGCAACGCCTGGAGACCGGCGGCTATTTTGTGAAAGATGTACAAAAACGCATCGAGGTTGGCTGGACGCCGATCCTGAAGCGTCTCCCCCTCCACGTATTCCATAACCACGCGGATTTCCTGAATCTGGAGCAGTCGCTTGACGCGATGAATGGAGATACTGTGGCGCAGGTTGGGGTGCTCGATCGCGTGGCTGACCTGGTACTCAGCTTCTACCTGGGAAATGAACTTGGCGTCGTCGGCCCCTTCGTTCACCACGCGTTTGATGGCGAAGGACTTCCCGGTGGTGGCGCGCACCGCGCGATGGATCGTCGAGTGCGCCCCCACTCCGATCTGCTCGACAATGCGATAGCCTGGTACCAACTCACCCACGATAGAACACCATTCCGCCCCTCGGCGAGCTTGCCTCCTCTTAAGCGCCCATTGTATTACAGATCGCCAGGCGCGTCATACCGTACCCTCGCCGTCTACAAACCCAGTTGATCCAACCGTGCCGAAGCCCCCGCCTGGCCGACCATAATCAGCGTATCCTGAAGACCGATCACCTCGTCGGGATCCGGGCTGAAGCGCATGGATCCGTCCGCCTTCTTGATGGCCACCACGATCACGCCAGCCTCCTGACGCAGACTGGATTCTCGGAGGGTCTTGTTGGCAATGCTGGATCCAACTCCGATGATGTACTGGTCAACCTCGAGATCCACCCCGGCGCTGGCGGTCTCAAAGAAGTCTACCACACTGGGGCGCGTGAGGATGTTGGCGATCTTGGTCGCACCGATGAGGTGCGGCAGGATAACGCGATCTGCTCCGGCGCGCTTGAGTTTCACCTCGGTCGAGGGGTGTTCCGCCCGGGCGATGATCATCAGATCCGCCCGCAGACCCCGAGCGGTCAGCGAGATATACAGGTTGTCCGAATCCCGGGGGAGCACGGCCACTATGGCCCGAGCCCGCTCCAGGCCGGCGGCTAGCAGCGTCTCCTCGGCAGTCGCGTCGCCTTCGACGAATACGCAGCCGCGGTCGGTCAGCTCCCGCTGCACCACGGGTTCCCGCTCGATAACAGCGAAGGGAATGCCCCGACCCTCCAGATCCGCGGCGGTCAGCGCCCCCATGCGTCCGCCCCCGCAGATGATCACGTGCTTCTCCAGGTGTTCGACCCGGGATTTCATTCGGGACCTCCCTCTGAGCTCCTTGAGTTCTCCGCTCAGCACCACCGAGATGAGGGATGAAAACGCCACCGAGACCGTACCTATGCCCAGGATGATGGTCAGGCAGGTCCACAACCGCCCGACGCGGTCCAGTGGAACGACCTCCTCGAAGCCGACCGTCGATAGGGTGATCACGGTCATGTAGGCCGAGTCACCCAGGCTGACTTCACACAGCAGGTGGTATCCGAGCGTGCTGCCGGCAAATACCAGGACAACGGCCAGCAGACTCAATGCTAAACGCAATCGTGGGTCCAATAGCGCGCTCCTGCACCGCCTGATCCCTGTGCTCTCGGCTGGGATTATAAAGGGCAAGCCGACCTCCACAATCACCGGGCCTGAGCAGGAGGTCAAGAGTGGGACGTTCATGTGGGGTGGCGCCACGACCGGTACGTGGTACAATGCGCGCCAGGCTGGATTCTGAGGCTTTCGGTAAGAGGAGCGTACCGCATGGCAAAAGGTGCAGATGACAAGGGAGACCGCTTTCATGATCGGGCGCGGCGGGCCAAGGACCACTCCAAGCAGCTACCCGGCGAGGATGAGCCCCAGCTGCCCGAGCCGGTGGAGACGATCCATGCCGACACTCAACCCAAGCGCAACGATCCCTGCCCTTGCGGCAGTGGCAAGAAATACAAACAATGCTGCGGTCGGCCGGGCGCGTAGGCCCGTCTCCGCGGAGGCACAATAGGATGCGGCGGATCCTTCGCAGAAGGACCCGCCGCGCGTTAGGGACTCTGACTCTCTCACCCGCCAGGCTTAGGCTGCCAGGTACTTCTCTTCCAGAGCAGTCCTGATCTTCTTCAGGGCCTTGTTCTGAATCTGACGCACGCGCTCCTTGGTAACCCCAATGATCAATCCCACCTCCGCCAACGTCTTGGGGTGGTCGGATTGACGAACCGAGTGGCGCAGTGCGAATCGTTCGTGAATCACGGTTCGTTCCACGTCGCTGAGATCCGCGAGGTTTCGCAGCACGATCTCCTTCAACTCGGCGACGCAATCGGTTTCGATCTCCTCGCGTTTGCGCTCGAGGTGATCGCTTCGCTCGATGGCCGGATCGAACTCTACCGGAAAGCGACCTCGATAGCGGCTGATCCGCATCGCCACCCGGGAGAAGCTCTTGAGGATCGCCCGGCAGGCGTAGGTGCTGAACTTGAACCCGCGCGTGCAGTCGAACTTGTCCACGGCGCGGAGCAAAGCCATATTGCCCTCGCTGATCAACTCGTTGTAGTCCACCGACGCCAGTCGGGTACGCTTGGCCATAGCCATGACCAAGGGGATGTTCAGTGCGGCGATGTCGCTGCGTGCGTCCAAGGCCCGCTGGGTCCACGCCAGGAAGTTCCGCGTTGCCGCGGCGGTCATGGTCCGACCCGCGAACTGGATCTGCAATTCCTGCGACCGCATCCGTGCAAAGTTATACCTCAGGAACAGTTCCTGCTCCTGAACGGCGGACAGGGTCGGAATCCTCCCGCCGCCAGCAGACTTGACGGCTACGGGCTGGGGGGCGACGAAACACGCCGCCTCGGGCGACTCCAGCTTGGCCAGGGCACCGAAGAGGGTCTTCTCCGCCCCGCGCTCGTGCAGCGAAGGGGCATCGATGAACTCGACCAGGGTGGCGATAAAGTGGCCCAGGATCAGTCGGTCGTCATGTGTCAGCGCACTAAGCACCCCAGGATGCGGCGTGGCTGACACTGGGTCAGGTGGCTTGGCTTTCTCCGGCGCTTCTACGGTTTTGGGTTGCACTGCCATGTCTGCCTCCTCGGCCTCCCGTGGCCGCGGCTGGACGTCCGCCCCATGCGAACCTCGGGGTCTGCCTCTTCTACGCCCGAGATTCCTCGAATGTGCGGTGCGATCGCGTCACCTGCGCAACAACACCAAAACACACGAGCGAAACCGTCGCTGTTGTTGATCTACTGCGGGGAAAGTCAGTGCGGGGAGCCAACTACCACCCAACTATACAACACGGAATGTGGCCAGGCAAGCGGCCTTCACCGGGGGACCTCGCTTTAGGCCCGCAAATGTAAGTGACAGATAATGTCTGTTCCTGTCACTTGATATCGGAGCTTAGCCTGCCTGATTTGGGGTGTTTACTCGTGCCGCAAGGCTTCGATCGGGTCCAGCTTCGAGGCCGATACGGCGGGGTACATGCCAAAGAAGACGCCCACCAGAACGGAAAGGCCGAAACTGGTTATCACCGCCCACGGCTGGATGATCGCCTCCCCCCAGGCGGCGATCTGGTTGATGCCCCAGGCGCCCAGACATCCCAGCACAACTCCCACCGTGCCGCCAGCCATGGAAAGAACGACGGTTTCGACCAGGAACTGCACAGCCACATCACGCTGCTTGGCACCCAGAGCCCGCCGGATGCCGATCTCGCGGGTGCGCTCGGTCACCGTAGCCAGCATGATGTTCATGATCCCGATCCCCCCCACCAGCAGGGAGATGCCCGCGATGAACCCCAGAAGCAGTTGCGAATTCCGCTTCTTCTTCTCCGCGAGCTGCAGCCTCGCCAAGGGTACGCGCACGTCGTAATCGACCTTCTCGTGATTGTGCTCGAACACCCGGCGAACCATGTCGGACACGGGAACCACGTTCTCCATGAGGTCCACGGTGACGTACAGTCCGGAGAGCTGCACCTTGGATATCTCGCGCGAGCCGCTAGTCAACCGCACGGACGTATCCCCGTAACGCGCCTCCGCCGTGGTATAGGGAATCATCACCTCCCGGTTCAGGTCCCGCTCTTCGACCCCGCGTGCCGGTGTGCCCGCGGTCAAAGCCGGGGCAAGTACCCCGACCACCTCGTACGGCTCGGTGTCGGAGTGGCGGCGGGCGTAAAGAGTCTGGCCGACCGGATCGTCGTAGCCAAACAAGTGCCTGCGCACCTCGTCGCCGATAACGCATACTTTCTTCTTGCCCAGCATGTCTTCGGCCGCCAACAGGCGACCCCGACCCGCGGTCACGTTGACTACGTCGAAAAACTCCGCGGTGGTGCCCACGACTTTGGCGGCAAAACGCTTGTCGTGGCGGGAGACCTCGTCGGCGATCTTGCGCAAGGGAACCACGCTGGCGACGTGTGGAATCGTCCGGACGATCAGTTGGTGATCGTCACGGGTGATCCCGTACTCCAGCAAGTTAGTGGTCTCCTGCGAGGTCTGGGTCTCTTCCTGAGGTTTAACCGAGGTGATGATGATATTGCGCGTGCCCAGGGCGTTGATCAACCGCAACTCGTCGGCCGAAGCGCCCTCGCTGATCGAGAGCATACAGATCACCGCGGCAACGCCGAAGATGATACCCAGCGCCGTCAGCGTCGCCCGCAACATGTGCAGACGCAGGTTGTTGACTCCCAGCCAGAATGTCTCGAGGCGCAGTGGGTTCATCAACGCTGAGGATACCGGATTCCGGGAGTGACGCCTACGCCCCCCTCGTCGAAACATGTTGGCCCGACGGACCGTTGGTCTTCACCCACTCGCTTGCGCTCGAGGCTCGGGCGGAGCTCCCCTCGCGGGCAAAACCGGGCACCCGCGCTCACCGCTTGGTGGCGCCGGGCTTCTCGCGCGGGGCCACAGATGCGTAGGGCCTACCGAGCAGTCTCTTGAGCAGAACCACCTCGCCCAGTTCGTTGCCCTCAATGCGATGGCCTGTCCACTGGAGCAGGTAGCTGAACAGCACCAGGACCACCGGTCGCCACCACAGGTCCCAACGAGCCTCCACGAGCTGGACCACTACCAGTACGCCCGCCAGGGGTAGCATGGGTATCCCCACGAAGTGCAGCCCCCGCGAGACCGGGTGTCGATGTCGCTCGTTCCAGTTGGCTATCCACGAGCCCATGACGCGATCGTAGCAACCCCAGAGTGGACCTGCCAGCGGAGGCATTTAGCCTCACGCCTCCGAGAAGCGGTCGTGGTGTTTGCACAGATGCCCTGAGGAGCTATCCCCCTGGCGGTGGAGCTGATCAGGCGATCCGTGATGGGATTCTAGGGTTGATGCTGGCTGATGGCGTTGGCGATGATCTCCCGCCCCTTTTCTGTCTGGGGGGCGAGTTCACACATGATCCGCCAGCTGGCATCGGCCCGGTCGAGCAGGCCCATGTTCTGCAGAGCCAAGGCTAGGTTGGCGCGGAAGTCGAGATTATCCGGATCGCGTCGGGCGGCGTGCTCAAACTGCTGATAGGCTAGGTCGAACTTGTAGCGATCGGCGAAGAGCAGGCCCAGGCGGTAGTGGAGTTCGCCCGAGTGTGGGTCCAATGCGAGGGCTTGCCTCAGCAGGGTGGTCGCTTCATCGAGTCGTCCCGTCTCGTGCAGAAGCAGGCCCAGCTTCACCAGGGCCTTCTCGTAGCTCGGGTTGACCTTGAGTGCCGCCTGGTACGCGTCCATTGCCTCGGCATCCCGCCGACTGTGTTGCAGCAGCAGGCCCAGGCGATAGTGAAGATCAGCGTAGTGTGGGTGCTCGGCGATCGCAGCTTGGCAGCGCTCGATCTGGCACGAAATCAGATCGCCGACCGCTCCGCCCTCGCTGACCGCCGTCTCGGAGGTAGCCGCCTGCGGATTGAGGTGCTTCTCCGCTTGGCGGGCTGCTCCGCTGCGCAGGTGCAGACGGGCCATCTCGCCAAACAGCAGAGTGCTGTTCGGTTCCACACTGGAGGCCATCTGGAAGCTCTCCTGGGCCTCCTCGGGCTGGCCGGCTTCGAGCTGGGCGATTCCCAGCCCGACATAGGCACTCAACAGCCGATCGTTGATCTCGATGCCCCGGTTGAACCACTTCGCCGCGTCCACGTAGGTTCCATGGCGCAGATAGCTCGTACCGATTTTTATCGTTGCTTCCAGGTAGTCCGGGTTCAGATGGGCGGCTTCGAGGTAGTGCTCCAGAGCGTCCTGTTCTCGCCCCACCTTGGCGAACAGATCGCCCAGCCGCAGGTGATTCTGAGCGTGCGCGGGGTGGGCCTGGTTCAGTTCCTCGAGGTGTTCGATCGCGTCACGGTACAGTCCGGCCTGATCGCACGCGCTGACCAGATCGTCATGCACCTCCCAGTTGTCCGGGTCCAGGGTTAGGGCGGTCCGATAGCAGCGGATGGCCTCCTGATGTCGGTCGCACCGCAGGTGCAGGTTGGCAAGCATCAACAGCGTATCGATCTCGCCGGGCTCGCAGAAGCAGAGATGTTCATAGTGCTCGACGGCGGCATCTACTTGGCCATGTCTCAAGTGGAGGGCGGCGAGACGCTCGTGAGCGTTCCGCAGGTTGGGGGCTGCGGCGAGTGAACGTTCGTAGGCCTCCACCGCCTCGGCGCCTTGGTCCAACTTCTCCAGGCAAAAACCGATAGCGAACCAGACGGTGGGATCGTCCTGGTACTGCGCCACCGCCTGCCTCAGATCTTCCAGGGCAACGTCCGTGCGGCCGAGTTCGTCGTCGGCGCAGGCCAGCCCGGCATACCCGCGAAGGCTGGTGGGGTCCAGTTGGACGGCGCGGGCGAACGACTCCCACGCCCCTCCGGGTTGGGCGTCAGCCAGCAACCGAACCCCGAGTTGGTTGTGAACCACAGCGTCCGTCGAGTCGCCCGCGCAAGCCTCGAGCAATTCCTCGGTGGTACGCTCGGAGTCGTCCTCCAGCAACTGGCGAAACGCCGCAGCCAGCTCAGCCAGCAAGCCTCTCCCCAGGATTTCGAGCAAGTACGACATTGAGCCTACCAGACGTCAGGCGTCAACAGATTCCAGGGCACGCAGTGCTTCGGTGTACTGTGGGTTAATCCCCAAAGCGTGCTGGTAGGCCTGCCGAGCCCTCTCGACCTGGCCGTCGTCGCGGTAGACGTTGCCCAGCAGATAGTAGACATCCGCGTATTCCGCACCCAGGCGGATGGCCTCCTCCAGACGCTCGCAGGCGTCCGCATGCCGATCACCCTGGCGGTACAGCTTCGCCAGTTGAATCAGAGCTTTGGCGGACTGGGGCCGTAGCCCGATAGCTCGCTCAATGGCGGCGATAGCTTCGTCAGTGCGACCCAACCGGCTGAGGACGCAGCCGCAGTGGTAATGCAGGTCGGCATGTTCTGGAGATCGTTCCAGGGCCCGATCCAGGGTAGCCGCCAGCAGGATGAAGACCTCCGGATTCACGTCGGCTGATTCGAGTGCCAGAAAGGCCTCGACGAAATCCGGCTCGGCCTCGAGAAGCGTCGAGAGTTCGTCCAACGCGGCGTCATCTTCCGCGTCACCAGGCGACGGCATGACCACGCGTACCGGACAGGGCGTGTCTTCGCCTGCCGCCAGCAAGGCGTGGCTGAGCAGCAGCGCGGTCCGCGCGTCACTCGGATTCTCCGCCTGGGCACGACGCAGATAGCGTACTGCCTCGGTAGGATCGCCCCGCGCCCCGTGGCACATGGCCAAGCCGATCAGTGCCTCAGCGTGGCGTCGCTCGATCGTGAGAGCCTGGGTGAAGCGAAGCTCCGCCTCCTCGGTCTCGTTGATCGAAGCCAGAACGGTGGCCAGCTGGAAGTGGAGCTCGGCGGACTCCAGATTGTGGGCAATGCCCTGGCGCAGCGAGGCGATGCACTCGTCGGTCTTTCCGTCCTTCCACCGTGCCAGGGCATGACGAATCCGGTATAGGACGTTCGCGGGCTCACGGGCGACCAGCTTCTCCAGACGGTCGGCGGCAGCGGAAAACTGTCCCTTGCCGGAGAACGCCGCAGCCAGAAGGGTCGGCAGAGAGAGACTCTCCGGATTAGCCCGCGCAGCCGCGTTGAACGCCTTGATGGACTGGTCGTAGCGACCGGCCGCCAGGAAGCAAAGGCCCCGACGAAGCTGATCGCGGCCCTCGTAGTACTGCTGGAGCAGCCGCCGCAGGCCTGCGGGCTGGAAAGGGTCGAGCAGCTCGATTGCATCCGTGCATGTGTCGTTCATGAGCTTGGTTCCAATCCTGGACAGGGGAGACCGCACCCCAGATAAGCATGTATCGGAGGATTCAGGGGGCGACTTGGCCGGTAGTAGCGGGGCGTTCACCCGAGATGGATCGCAAGCTTATATCCGAGCAGCTCTTATGGCAGCGCCGTTGGCCAGCCACCCGAAGAGCAGCCAGAACCGCCCGAGGGGGGCGGCGGCGTACTCGGACCAGCCCACATCGGGGCGCAGTGACAACGCCAGCCGACAGGCAGTACAATCGAACGGGTCGGCTGCAAGGGACGAAGAACCTCGATTCGTGAAGGGAACCACCAGTGCTGGACGAGTTGTTTGAGCTACAGGCTGAGTTGAACCGCAGGATAGGATTCGACCCGGGCGCTCTCCGCGAGCACCTCGATCCGCAGGCTGCGGGGACGTGGCTGAACAACTACATCGCCGCCGCCAGCAGCGAACTCGAAGAGCTGCGCAACTGCACCTTCTGGAAGCACTGGTGCAGCGAAGCCAAGCAGGGGCGGCGCTTTGAGCTGCACGACCTGCAAAACGCCCGGGTGGAGGTGATCGATCTGCTGTTCTTCTGGATCAGCATGGCCCAGTGTCTGGGGTTGAACGCGGAGGACGTCTGCCGTCTCTATCGTCAGAAGCTGGCGGTTAACCACCAGCGCCAGGACGGCGATTACTCCATGAAGTCCAAGACCGAAGAGGATAACAAACAGATCGGTCTGTGATGGGACCGCCGGCGAGGTCAGGCACTCGCCGGATTCGCCCGAGGCGAGATGGCCTATTCAGTCGCTTCCGGATCGTCCGCATCCATCGCGGGTCCATCATCGTCCGGCCAACCATGCTGGACGATCCAGTCGAGCCCCCAGTGCACCAGGGCCGCCAGAAACAGACCCGCAATCAGCCCGCGAACTCCATACGCCCGGGCGCTCTCCATGACCACCGCCAGAGGCGCGCCGACGACGAGAACCGTGGTCAGTGAGCTGACGATCACCGCCCGCAGGCCGTGGGTTTCCGCGGGATCCTCGACGATGATTGGGGGGGTGGCGAAGGCTTCCGGGCCGTAGGTGTCCCACAGAAGTCGGCGGCGGTCGAACGGCTGGGCACACGCCGGACACCGCCCGGAACCACCCAGCCCGGTGAGAACATAGCCACAACCCCGCCCAACGCAGCGAACGGGAAAGTCCGCCTCGGGGATTCGAGTTACGTCGTACTCTGTCCAATCGCACATGATCGAGGGGGATCATCGCAGAACCGCTACTGCCGAGTCAATCCGTGGGAGGAGGATCCGCGGCAGGAATGACCGGTAACAGGATGTGCGAGGGGTAGCGGGCGTCATGGAAGATACGCTGCTTGGCGGGCACGTACCCGGTTTCGGATTCGTTGTGTCCACCAGTGTTCAGATTGCGTGAGTAGGTGGGAAAAGCCGCGGAAGCGACCTCCACCCGGAGACGGTGCTTCTCGGGAATGGTGATCGCCGTGTGGCGGAGGTCCAGGTGGTATTCGTAAACCTCCCCGCGTACGAGCGGTTCCGGTTTGGACATCGAGTTGCGGAAGCGGGCCCGAATCTTGCCCTGAGTCAGGACGGTGAGCTTGCCCTCCGAATCCACCTCGATCAATCGGACGAACCAATCGGTATCCGCCGCGGATGACTCGGCGTAGAGCACTGCGGAGATCGGTCCGGCAAAGGTATACGGCTCGCGGAAACGGCTGGATTCGTACACCAGAATGTCGCGACGCGAGCGCGTGACCTTGGCGTGGTACCCCTCGCGAGCCTCCTTCAGTTCCTCAGTGGAGCGGCCCCCGGTCCCGTCGGTGCCGGACTCCTCGTCTCCAGGGAAGACCGTGGGGTCAGGCGTGGGAGTTCCCGGATCATAGGTGTACGTGTCCGGGCGAGCTTTCTTGGGGGGGGCCGCCCGGGTCAGCCAGCCGTCACCCCGGGAGGTGTTGGCCCGTCCCCGACTGGAGAGATACCAGGCTTCGTAGCGGGTCTCGCGCAGGGGATAGGCATCACCGCGCATCCAGCGGTTCGATCCCATCACGAACACATTGACCGGCGGCTCGTTCGGAACACCGTTCTCAACGCCCTTCAGCCAATGATCGAGCCAACGCAGTTGGGCTCGCTGGAGGTCAATTACCGCCTCCGGACCGAAGTCACGATCGCCGTAGCGACGCGATCCCGCCCCCGCGTAGCCCCACGGCCCCAGAATCAACCTCTGGTGCGGATGACCGTGCGAAGCCATGCGCAAGTAGTTCAACTTCGTGCCCATCCCGTCCATGTCGAACCATCCGGACTGGTGGAAGACCGGGATGTTGACGTCCTTCATCCGATCCAGCACGCTCGCCCGCTTCCAGTAGTCATCATCCGTGGGATGAGCGATCCAATCGCGCCAGGAGCGGTTCTTCTTGCCGAGCACCGTCTTGTCCAACTCGATGACCGGAAGCTCGCGGAGGAGGCGGTGATAGTCCTTCTGCTCGATCCGCTGATACGCGGCGCCGGACAGGTCGGCACTGGCTTCCGTCTCCAGCACGTCCGCCCACCAGATCGCCCCAGTCAGCGCAAAAACGCCGTGGTCATACGGAAACGCGTAGAACGGATCCGGGGGGGAGACGTTGGGGATGATGGTGGCCAGATGCGGCGGGCACTGCCCAGCCGCCAGCCACTGGGTCCACGCCTGGTATGAGGCTCCGATCATCCCCACTTTCCCGGTGGACCAAGGCTGACCAGCCAACCACTCGATAGTGTCGTATCCGTCCTCCGCCTCGTGAACGATGGGGACCCAGACGCCGTCGGAGCCGAAACGACCGCGGCAGTCCTGGACCGCGACCGCGTAGCCGCGGCGGGCGAAGTAACGCGCCGGCAGCTCGTACATCTCCTTCTTCGAGGCGGTGCGTACCAGAATCACCGGCGCCCGGTCAATCCCTTTGGGGCGGTAGATGTCGGTTGCCAGGGCGATCCCGTCGCGCGTGAGGACTCGAACGCCCGGCTCGGTAACCACCGCGCGGTCCGGTGCGGACAGGCTTGGATCAGACTCCGGCGCACGACGGAGCAACTCGTATCCCTCGCGGACATAGGCGGAGTGCTGCGACGGAACGTCCGCCAGGTAGATCTTGCCCGCGCGATCGGCCCAGAGCACCAAGTCGAACCCCGCCAACGAGAACCGATAGCGGTTGAAGGAGCGATCGCGACCGCTGATGGTCCGCTCGACGGTGTCCAGGAACTCCAGCGAGGCCTCCGTGGTCGTCTTGGGCAGGGCGTAGACAGCGAATTTCTGGTCACCCAGGGCTGAGCGGTCGTACTTTCGGACCACCTGACTCAACAGCGCCGGAGCCCAGTTCTCCCACAACACCACTCCGGGTTCCAGAGAGACCGTCTCGGTTCCCTGCGAGCAGTCCACTCGGCAGATGCCTCCGTCACGCACCACGGATACCGCCCCCAGCGGCGAGTCCAGGCTGATTTCGGACCAGGGACCATCCCCCGTCGGCAGAATCTTCATCCGCGAGGAGGCGCTCTGCCCACCCAGCGTCAGAGTCCGCTCGTTCTCAAACGTACCGTCGGCGCTCCATTTGAACTGGATGGTGACGATTCGTTCCTCGTTCTTGTAGACCAGGAACCGTCCGGTGTCGGAGAAACCGGACAGTGGGGTGGGGGCCGCCGTGGGCGCGCCCGGGTCGGCGGGAGGTGGTGGCGGGTCCAAAGCCCAGCCGGTTTGCCCAGCCAAGCCAACCGAAAACCACGCCACCAGAGTGGCGCTACCGATCCGGTATCGCGTACGCATTGTCGTCGTTCTTTCTCTGTTTCCAGGCGGCACGAGCCGAGCCTAGCTTCTGTGCCTACCTGAAGTTGTAGCAGGTGTGGCAGCGCCGATCAAATCGTTCCTGCACCATCCTCTGCAATTACTTGTCACTGAAGATGCGTCGATCGAAGGCTGCAGGCCGGCCCAACGGTCCGCTACCGGCGTCCCCGCCCAAGGATGGCTATTCGGACCCCGCGAGCCGAGCAGGCTCCAGATTCTGCGACGCTTCCTGACGCACCGATCATCGGTGTGCGGGCAGCCTGTCAGTCTGGGCGGTTTCTCCGGCGGGCACATGTTCCCGACCGAAACGGATGGGCGGCGGCGGGTCGGACGCGTCGGATTTGGAGCGCGCAACAGGTTCTCATTGTGCTAAGCTTGGTCGGTCATTCGAGCCGAAGTATAATCGTCTCGAACGTCAAAACTTGTCCAACTCTGCAGGAGGGTCGTGGTGAGTACTTCGTCTGGAATGGGTAGCCAAACCTGCTCCGTACCCGTCTCGAGCGTCTCGAGCGTCTCAAAGCGAGTCAAGAGCGTTAGCGGAAACAGGCTCAAGGCCTGGGCGGCCCGCGTCGTACTCATCGTGCTATTCGTCCTGCTGCTGGCCTCCACGGCCTGCGAAGTCCTGACCCACGAGCGAACCGACTTCCCCGAAGCCATGGTCGCAGCAGACGGCAGTGAGATTATCCTGGACGACGTGGCTGCTATCGTCAGCGATGGCAGCCTGAACGCCGAATCCAAGCGCCAGGCCCTCCGCGATTTGGGGATCGAAGACGAGGATCTGCTCGATGCCCTCCTGGCGGGCTGAGGGCTGCTGACCACTCCAACTGCTCCGCTGGAGTTCTTCCGGCGGGTGTAACCCATTCAGGGTGGCATGGGCAAACTTGTTTGCCCGTGTTGGACGATTCCACGGGCAAGCTGCTGCTTGCCCATGCCACCCTAGCCAGTTTCTGCCACCTTGTTCGGGATGCACCCCTTTCCGGCGGTCCGGGATCACTCTGGTTGACTTGATCGGGAAGGCTCGTAGCATCGCGGGCGAGGTCCGCGCGCTGGGCGCGACCTGCTGCTCCGACTGCGTATTGGCGAAGGCCTTGTTCACCGGAATCATCGAAACCACGGGGGCGGTGGCTGGCGTGTCGACAGCCGGCCCGGGGATGCGCCTCGCGGTCGAGGGAGGGTGCGTCTCCGAGGGGATCCGCATAGGAGCCAGCGTGGCGGTCGATGGCGTCTGCCTGACGGTCAGCGAAATCAACGGGGAACGCCTGTCGTTCGACGTGGTTCGCGAGACCCTGGAGCGCTCGACGCTGAGCGAGCTGAAGTCGGGTACCCAGGTGAACCTGGAGCGCGCCCTGGCGGTCGGCGATCGCTTTGACGGACACTTCGTCCAAGGCCATGTCGATGGTTTGGGCCGCCTGGTGCGGCGGATCGCCTCCGGAACGAGATTCGAGCTTCGGTTTACCACCGAAGCACCGCTCATGCCCGCAATTGTCCCCAAAGGTTCCATCGCGGTGAGCGGGGTGTCTCTGACCATCACCGACGTGTCCGCGGAGGAGTTCGGCGTTGCCCTGGTACCTACCACGCTGCGGGAGACGAACCTGGGTGATCTGCGCGAAGGCTCGCCAGTCAACCTGGAGACGGATATTCTGGCCCGCACCGTACTGCACGCCCTCGCGCGGGGCGCCCCTGGCGGCATCACCATGGAACGCCTCGGCGAGCACGGATTCTTATGAGCGAACCGCCCCTCCCATCCCAGGCGGCAGGCCCGGCGCCTGACCCGCCCTACAAGCCGTTGATCGGTATCACCATGGGGGAACCTGCGGGCATTGGGGCGGAGGTGATCGTGAAAGCGCTTGCGGACCCGGAGGTACGCAGTCGCGGACGCTTCATCATCTATGGGGCGGCGGAGCTCCTCGACTACGCAGCTGATGCTGCGGAGGTCAATCCGTTCTGGTTTCGGGTTCCGCACGAGAACGTGGAGCAGATTGCCAGCGGGGTGGTGGCTGCGGACTTCGATCAGTACGCGATGGTTACGGCTTCGTTGAAGCGTCCTTCGGCGGAGGGCGGGCACGCCTCGCTGCGCTTCCTTTCCGAGGCCGTCGTCGCAGCCCAGACCGGCCGGATCGATGCGGTGGTCACCGGACCGATCCACAAGGTCAGCTGGCAGATGGCGGGGTGCAAAGCTCCCGGGCACACCGAATGGCTCGCCGAAGCGTGCGGGGTCAAGCGGGTGACCATGGCGTTCGTCGCCGGACGGTTGCGGGTGGCGTTGGCCAGCACCCACGTTGCCATCTCCGAGATCCGCAACCTGTTCACCATCGGGCGGGTGTTTCAGCCGATCGATCTGCTGCACGACACGCTGGTGAACTGGTTCGGTATCGAGCGTCCGCGGATCGCGGTGGCGGGTTTGAACCCCCACGCCGGAGAAGGCGGACGCTTCGGCGATGAAGAGACGCGGATCATCGAGCCGGCGATGGTCATGGCCGGGGAGGCGGGCATCCAAGTGGAAGGACCGTTCCCAGCAGACAGTCTGTTCTGCGCGAAGCAGCTGGCCAAGTACGATGGGTTCGTGGCGATGTACCACGACCAGGGGCTTATCCCGGTGAAGATGTTGGCCTTCAACACCGCGGTGAATGTCACCCTGGGTCTGCCGATCATCCGGACCAGCGTGGACCACGGCACAGCCTTCGACATCGTCGGAAACAACCAGGCTGACCCCGGAAGCATGAAAGCCGCCATCACCCTGGCTTGCCAGATGGCGACGGTACGTCGGGCTACCCAAGCCTGCACCGCTCCTGCGGAAGGCCCGCCACGGGCACTAGGGAGGTAACCAATCGTGGAAAACTTCGCCGACCGGTTGAACCAAGCGATTCGTGACCGGAAGACGCCGGCGTGTGTGGGGCTGGACCCGGTTCTCGCCCGGCTGCCCAAGACGGTGTGTGCGGAGTATCCGATGGAGAACGGCCGGACCTCCGCGGCGGCGGTCAACGCCATCGTCGCCTTCGGGCGAGGGGTGATCGAAGCGGTGGCTCCTCTGGTACCGGTGATGAAGATCAACGTCGCCTTCTTCGAGGCGTACGGAGGGCGCGGGGTGGACGCCTATCGCGAGTTAATCGGGGTGGCCCGGCGGGCTGGTCTGCTCACGATCGGAGACGTGAAACGCGGCGACATTGGACATTCCTCCGCGGCGTATGCTCAGGGGCAGCTCGCCGGCGGTGACGCGCCGGACGCGATCACGGTGAACCCCTACCTGGGGCTGGACGGGGTCAAGCCGTTCATCGACGTCTGTCGCGAGGAGGGTAAGGGTATCTTTTCACTGGTGCAGACCAGCAACGAATCGGCCAGCGCCGTGCAGGACGTGCGCCTCGAATCCGGGGAGACGGTGGCGGCGCACGTGGGCGGGCTGGTGAACGACTGGGCCGGCGATGAGCAACTGATGGGCAGTGCGGGATACAGTGCGGTCGGGGCGGTGGTCTCCCCGCGCGACGTGGCGGGTGCGGACGGGCTGCGTACGATTCTGCGTCGGTGCATCTTCCTGGTGCCGGGGTACGGTGCCCAGGGGCAGTCGGCGGGGCGCGTCGCTCACTGCTTTAAGGAGGACGGCAGCGGGGCGATCGTCAACTCGTCGCGTGGCGTGATCTACGCCCACGCCAATGACCGCTACGCCGAACTCGCCGCCTCTGGCTGGCAGAAGTGCGTTGAGGCCGCCTGCCAAGATTTCGTCGCCGACCTGGACCGTGTGCAGAACCGATGAGCGGAGCGTTCGCCAACCTTCGCGTGGTAGTGATGGGGCTAGGCCGGTTCGGCGGAGGAGTCGGGGTCTCAAAGTGGCTCGCCGGCCAGGGCGCCAGGGTCGTGGTGTCTGATCGGGCGGAGGCGTCGACTCTGGCGGAGTCGATCGCCAAGGTGTCCGGACTGGGAATCGAGATTCACTGCGGCGGGCACGACCCGAACGACCTAGCCGGCGCCGATCTGCTGGTGGTCAGCCCGGCGGTGGACAAGACCAGATCCGAATTCGTTGCCGCTGCCCGGGACGGCAACATCCCCATCACCAGCGAGATGAACCTGTTCGTCGAACGCTGCCCAGGTCGCATCGTCGGCGTGACCGGAACCACGGGCAAGAGCACCACCTGCGCCATGCTGCACGCCGTGCTGCAAGCCGCAGCCAAACGCGGAGAGGTCAAAGCTCGCCGGGTCTACTTCGGGGGAAATATCGGCAGTTCACTGCTGGGTGATCTGGACAGCATCAGCCCCGACGATCTCGTCGTGCTCGAGCTGTCCAGCTACCAGCTCGAAGACCTCGCCGCCCTGAGGCAAAGTCCGCCGGTAGCGGCGATCACCAATCTCTCCCCCAGACACCTGGACCGCCATGGTTCTTACGAAGCGTACGTCAATGCCAAGTTGAACATCTGCCGCCATCAGCATTCCGGAGAGGCGGTGGTGTTGGGTTCGACCGACGCGATGCTGCTCGCGGCGGTGGCGGACATCACCGACCGGACCGGGGCGCGGCTGCTGACCTGCGAGCCTTGGGCCGGCGAAGGACCGGCGCTGAAGGTGCTCGGACAGCACAATCGCCGCAACGCCGCTCTGGCGACCCGAGTGGCTGAGCGGTTGGGAGTGAGCAGGGTCTTCGCAGCGGCGGCCCTGGCGGAGTTCGAGGGTCTGCCCCACCGCCTCCAGTTCGTGGGGCAGGTCGATGGGGTGGACTTTATCAACGATTCCAAGGCGACCAGCCCGGAGGCCGTGGCGGCGGCGTTGGACGCCTCTGATCGATCCGTGATCCTGATTGTGGGCGGCAAGTCGCAGGAGGCTTCATGGGAGCCGGTGCTCGCCCGCCGGAGCGATTCCATCGCCGCGGCGATCTGCATGGGCGAAAGCGGGCCGGGGTTGGCGAAGCTGCTGTCCGGTACGGTGGTAGCCACCCTGAAGGATGCGGTCGCTGAGGCCAGGCGACAGGCCCGTCCGGGCGACACAGTTCTGCTATCTCCAGGTTGCCCGAGCTTCGACCAGTACGCTAATTATGAGGCTCGCGGACAGGCGTTCATCGGACTCATCGGGGGTCGATAACTGTGTCTCCGGGAGGCTGGGCGGGTGACCAGCGGGTACCCATCTCTTGTGCAGCACGGGGTGGGGTCTTGTCGTTCTGGGTGGTGGGGCGATCCCTACGCCTCGTTCCAGGTGAGGACGGGCTCGGCGCATGTTCTCGGTCCCAGCCCGTTCGGACTGACCGGTGGAGGGTTGGGCGTAGGGAATCCCACATCAACTTGACCGCGGGCGGAACCGCTGGTAGAAAGTGATATATATGCGGGTGTAGCTCAGTGGTAGAGCGTCACGTTGCCAACGTGAATGTCGTGGGTTCGAATCTCATCACCCGCTTTTCTGTGACCGCCGATGATGGCGGTTGTTGCGCCTACCCGGTCAAAACACCTACGCACCATGCACCCCCTCGCGCGGCTATGGCGCGGAGCGCCCGGGCAAGAACGGCAACGAACAGAACGCTTGCCGGGCCGCGGCCGATGGGATCTGGGTGTGGTACTTGGGCGTCCCTGAATAAGCATCAACATGCTGCATACGTGCTATTGGGAGGCACTTCTTGAGCGTGGGTGTGGCGCGGGGATTGCAGGGTTTTATGGCGATTGGTTGAGAAACCCTGCGATTTCGTTAACGCCTGGAGGCACCATGACACCCCAACGGCAACCCCGCGACGCGTTTGAACTGTTCCAAGCTCATTTCGATCAGCTTCTCAACCCCCAGCATCCGCTGGTGCGCCTAGCCGACCAAATCGACTGGCCTCGGTTCGAGACCGCGTTCGCCGATTGCTACTGCAAGGAACTCGGCGCACCGGGCAAGGCCATCCGACTGATGGTGGGCTTGCACTACCTCAAGTACACCTTCAACGAATCGGACGAGTCCGTCCTGGACCGCTGGGTGGAGAACCCCTACTGGCAGTGCTTCTGCGGTTACACGCACATGCAACACGAACTCCCCCATCGACGCCAGCAGCATGAGCCGTTGGCGCAAGCGCGTCGGCGCCGAGCGGCTGGAGTTACTACTCACCGAAACGATCGCGTTAGCCGTGCGCGAAAAACAACTGCCCAGGAGGGATCTCCTGCAACTCACCATCGACACCACCGTTCAAGAGAAGAACATCACCTATCCGACCGACTCGAAGCTGCTCTACACCGCGATCCGCAAGCTGGTCCAAGCCGCCAAGCAGCACAACATCCCTCTGCGACAGTCGTACCTTCGGGTCGGCAAACGAGCGGCGGTCAAAGTCGGTCGCTACGCCCACGCCAAACAGTTCAAGCGCATGCACAGGTCCCTGCGCAAGCTACGCACTTACGTGGGGCGGTTGATCCGGGACATTCGGCGAAAAGCCGGCACGATTAGCGATGACCTGGCCACGGTGTTGGAACTGGCCGAGCGGATTCGCAGTCAACAACCGCGCGACTCGAAGAAACTCTACAGTTGGCACGAGCCCAAGGTGCAGTGCATCAGCAGAGGCAAGGCCCGTCAGCGTTACGAGTTTGGCCAGAAGGTCGCGTTGGCCACGACCAATCGCAGCAACTGGATCGTGGCCGCTCGGTTGCTGGAGAACAATCCGTACGACGGCCACACCCTGGCGGTGACGCTGGAAGCCGCGGAGTCGGTGACCGGGGTGGGGATCACCGACGCCTACGTGGACAAAGGTTATCGCGGCCACGGTTGTGATCGTGCGACCCGCGTGCACCTCGCCGGAACGAGTTCAAGGAACATTTCGCGTGGCGAACGCAAGCGCCGGCGGCGGCGCAGTGCGATCGAGCCGAAGATCGGGCATCTCAAGAGCGATCACCGGATGGGCCGATGCTTCTTGGCCAAGTTGTGCGGCGACGCGATCAATGTGGTGTTGGCTGCGGCGGGGGCCAACCTGCGCAAACTGTTGGGGTTGTTGCGTGGTGGATCGCGGCGGTTGTTTTTTGCGCCGTGGTATTCGTGCCGCCGGATGCTTTTTACCTTGGAACTGTGCTGCCGGGTCTTGCTTACGCGGTGGGGACGGCTGCTCCGCCTGCCGTGCCCTTGCGAGGGCTTGGTAGTACCAACCCGCTAACCTCAAACGAAACCGCCGTCTGTCAACCCTGACGCCTCATTCATCCCGCCACCCCACAAGTGCCTTTTTCAGGGACGACTACCTCGGGTGTTGGCACAGAGTCGCACCTTCGTGCAGCCTCTCGCACGCGCGACAGGCAGTTCGATGCACCAGTCCGGCACTGTGTCCGGAGCGCAGCCGTCTGCCGCGCGTTCCCCTTGGTCAGGCCCCTTCCCTCCGCCAACTCCGCCG
>JAAEQG010001310.1 GCA_024231775.1 bacterium | reverse complement strand
TTCTGCCCTCCGGAAAAGTGCTGGTCGCCGGCGGGGCTGAATTCAGATGGGCCGGTACCCTCGACGCCGTCCTGCTGCTCAGCCCGGGGCGCTATCAGCCGAGCACCGGCACCTGGACGCCTGCCGAGCCCCGCGGACGCGGACGCGCGCCCACCGCGACGCTTCTGCCCTCCGGAAAAGTGCTGGTCGCCGGCGCAGCCGATCGGTCGAACGCCGCACTCTATGACCCGGATGGCCATGCCGAGCCGTGGAGACCTCTGATCACTTCGGGCCCCGAAACACTCAGCTACGACAAACCCACGACCCTTACCGTGGGCCACTTCCGTGGAGATTCGGAAGCGAGCGGAGTTCGGAATTCCGTCGTGAGCTATCCGCTGATTCAGATGTCGTCGCTCGAAGGAGCTCAGCTCTCCTGGTTGGTTCCCGATCCGCTGGAGAACTTCTGGGACGACCCGATCCCGGTCACGATCAGCGACCTCCCTACGACGTTAAATCCGGGCTGGCACCATCTCACGGTGGTCACCGCCGGCATGCGAAGTGAATCAAAGCTGGTCCGCGTCGAATGCGGAATCGCCATCACCGCGCACCCTGAAGATACGACGGCAGCCACCGGCTCGACGGCGACCTTTACGGTCAAAGCCCAGGGCGGACGCAGCTTCCAATG
>JAAEQG010001309.1 GCA_024231775.1 bacterium | reverse complement strand
TATCGGTATCCGTGTCGGTGTCGCCGTCTCCTCCTCCGTAGCAGACGGCCTCGCCTTCCTCCACCGAGCAAAGCTGCCCCGTGTCGGCGCAGTTTTCCTTTTGCGTCCACTCACCGCCCACGCATTCCTCGATCCATGTGCCTGCGCAGCGGGTCGCGCCGTCCGTGCACTCGTCGGCGGACGTATCGCCCGCGTCGCCTGTGCCCCCGTCATCTCCGGCGGTGTTGTTCCCGCCGGTGCAGCCTGTCAGGATCGTGGCGAATATAATTATCAATACAACAGATATAGTTTTATCAAACATGCTGAACTCCGCTGGCAAACAAATCCATAGTCTTTGACAATCAGTAGCCGGCGGTGGGAATTTCATAGGCGCCCATGTCCACCGTGGCCGTGCCCGCATCCGGGGCCGGGAGCGGTCCGTCCACGATGCGGTCGTTGCCGTCTAAATCGAAGGGGACCTTCTCCGCGGTGTCGCTGTCCCCGTCCCAATCCGCTCTGTCATTGGCCACTCCGTCGTAGGAACCCGTATCTATGCAAGGGGATCCTGTTGTCAGGCGAAATGCCGAATCGAGTAGTGGATCCGCCCCTGTGTTGCCGTTACTCGTGCCGGACCAACCGCGTACGCAGCTGAAGGAAACCGAGCCGCCGTTTAACTGCTCGCCGCTGGTCGTGCCGGATCCTCCGGCCACCTTGTTGGCCCAGAAAATGCTGTTGACTATCGTCACCCCTCCCGACCATTTGTACAGGCCACCGCCCTCCCCGTCGTCGCCGAACACGTTTCCGCTGCCCCCCGCGCCGGCCTGGTTTCCGTGGAATGTAGAGTTGGTAATTTGGACACCTGTTGCGTGGGACACACTCACGCCGCCCCCTTCTCCTCCCATGCCCCCTTCGCCGCCTGGTGAGGCTGCCCCGTCGCCGGCCTGGTTGCCTTCGAAGAGACAGTTGTCCACCCTGAGGTTGTCCCCGCCGCTCCAGACGACCACTCCACCTCCGTCGCCAGCGTGTCCCGCAGGTTCGCCGCCGATACCGGTCTTGTTGCCGGAAAACGTACATCCGACCAGGGTCATGTTAATCACGTCATTGAATATCGCGCCGCCGGCCCCGGAGTCTCCTCCCCAGGAACTTCCGGCGCCACCCGGCCCTGTCTCGTTGTTCGTGAACTTGGTGTTTACTACGGTGAAGTTGGAGCCGTAATTCCCAATTCCACCACCGCGACCACTGCTGCCGTTCTTTGTGATCCCGTCTCCCCCCTGCCCGGTTTTGTTTCCGGTGAATTGGCAGTCGACCAGGGTGACGTTAGCTCCG
>JAAEQG010001308.1 GCA_024231775.1 bacterium | reverse complement strand
CGGCCAAGCTACAAGAGGCCGTGACGGCCTACCGCGAGGCGCTGAAGGATCGCACCCGCGAGCGCGTGCCGCTGAGCTGGGCGATGACCCAGAACAACCTCGGCACCGCGCTGTCGAGGCTCGGCGAGCGCGAGAGTGGGACGGCGAACCTGCAAGAGGCCGTGACGGCCTACCGCGAGGCGCTGAAGGAGCGCACCCGCGAGCACGTGCCGCTGAGCTGGGCGATGACCCAGAACAACCTCGGCACCGCGCTGTCGAGGCTCGGCGAGCGCGAGAGTGGGCCGGCGAAGCTGCAGGAGGCCGTCGCGGCCTACCGCGAGGCGCTGAAGGAGCACACCCGCGAGCGCGTGCCGCTGGACTGGGCGATGACCCAGAACAACCTCGGCAACGCGCTGTCGCGTCTCGGCGAACGCGAGCGTGGAACGGAGAAGCTGCAGGAGGCCGTGACGGCCTACCGCGAGGCGCTGAAGGAGTTTCAAGCTGCTGAGGCGGATCACCATATCAAGATGGTTCGCGTGAACCTGGAACGCACCGAGCGGCTGCTCGACGAACGGCGACCTTAACCACCATGACCACGCCAACACCCCCTCGAACCGGACACCGCCACCCATAGAACCAAGCGAAACCCACAAACTCACGAGTGAACCCAAACATAAGCCGACCACAGATCCCGCAACGCAGCCAGCAGGAGAAAAAGCCCCGACCCGAGCCCCGCAAGGCCCGCCCAAATCGCTCCAGACATGCTCTCAGCCCCTCACAGAGACAGCCACCCGACGACTCACAAACCGCCAGGCGAAGAACAACATGACGATCACGCCCACCACGGCGAACAGAGGAACAACTATCGCGAAGAAGGCCGACGCAGCAAGATCAGCAGCGTCGGCCCAACCAAAAAGTGAAGTAGGCTCCGGCACCGGATCGAGACTCCAATCACCCCCGAACTCGAACGGCGCACCCTCTATCGAATCTTCACCAGTCGCCCTGAACACCGGAGCAGTTGTAGCACGGACACCGTCCGAAGATGGTACGTCGTGCAGAATCAGGGGGCGTAGGCGCGGCGGAGGGGGATTTTGGTTCTATCGAAGGGCTGGTAGGCGTCGATGCTCCCCACGCGAGCTAAGCGTACCCATTTGCGCAACAGCTTGCCGCCGGAGTCGGCGAAGTGCTCGGTGGCTGGGCCTACGCCCGAGGAGTTGGAGGAGAAGTAGTCCATCCCGGTGATTCGGCCGTTCGCGTCCCGGGTCCAGCCCATGAAGATCACCGAATGCCCGGTGCGGTTGTTGCGGCTGAAATCGCAGAAGTCGCCGGGTTTGGCTTGCTCCCAATCAGTTATGGCATGGCCTAGTCCGTAGCCGACAATCGCGAGCTGCGGACTATCCCCCTTGCCCTCGATGTACCAGAGCTGCAAGAGATTGAACAAGTCGTAGAAGCCCATGCCGTTGAAGTCGTCCGGGTCGAGCCCCTTCTGGAGATTACGCTCACGCATGGCCCGGACGAGGATTTCGAAGGTCAACCCGCAGCAGTAGCTGCAGCGCGAACCGTCGGGGTAGGCCTTGGCTACGACGCGGCCGCGATACCACAGATCCTGGGTAACGCCGTTGTAGATGTCGTACTCGAGAGGCTTGCAGTGATAGGGATAGGACCGGTCGGTGGGGTAGGCTTGGATGACGTGGAGTACGTACGGGTTGAGGGCCCCTTCCGCATCATCAACTACCGCGGGCGCGTTGGCCAGCCACTTGTCCACCGGGGAGAACCCCCTACCGTCCACCGGATAAGGACGTGTGTCGTCGCGCTTGGCTGCCGGCTGGACGCCTTCGTTCGTGGGGACGGGCTCTGGGCTTGGCTGTTGGTGAACCTTGTCCTGCTCCGCGGGCGACAGCGAGCAGCCAGCAAGACCGGCAAGGGGCATCGATACGAGAAGGAGTATCACACTTCCGCGCGTGCAACTGATCCAGAGCGACATCCGCTGTCTCCTGTACGCCGGGATAGACCGGCGAGGTGTTGTGGTTTGAGAGTACCGAGCTCCAGCCTACTTCGTGCCCTTCGTCTTGTCGATCTGCGTGGCTGGCGACGAAAGTTCGATGCCCAGGTGGACACCGCGCGGATGGTCTCGCGATCGCAGTGATGGACCGTGCGAAGAGCAACGGGGACGAATCGCGTACCGCGCATGGTCCGCTCCCTTACGGTCGCGGCTCGGTTTGGATCCTGCCCGGAGGGCGGTCGTTCTCGAGTGGCCCGTCGCGCAGGCTGCTGCGTCTCCCGGGGCGGATCAGGCGCCGTCGCCTATGGGCGTCGGCCGCGGCGCGTTCGGGGCTTTGTCTGCTGCTGGGACTGCTGCTGCGAGGCGGTGCGCTCGCGCAGTAGAGCCAGGTCCTCGCCGTGGACCAGGTTGAACGTCTTCTTCGAGCGGACATCGAAGCGATAGACCACCAGGCGCTGAGAGATGGAATCCACCACGTAGAGCAGGTGTTCGTCGGGGAGGAACTGGCCGGTGGCGACCACATAATCCCCGGACTCGATACCCGGCCCGGCGGAGGCGAAGGCTGGTTGCGGCTGACTGTGGATCACCAGCAGGCCGACGAGCAGAATGACGGTGGTGATGCTCAAGACGCCGATGGCGAAGCTCTTGTTATCCATGTCGGTCTTCTCCTGCCAAGGGCTCACTAGTTGGTCCGCTGCACGTCAGAGGCCAGATCTCGCGAACTGACGTAGGTTAAGGTTCCGTCCTGGGCTCGCGACGGCATGAAACAGTGCAGATGCCGCTTCTGTTGATCGATGATGTAGATCGCGTCGTAATCTTCGTGGATCTTCACCGTGCAGACGGCGAAATCTCCGGGCCGGCCGCCGCGTTGGGCGTAAGCTGACGGGAGCAGATCCAGACTGAGAATCAGGGCGGCGGCCAGCAACAGATTGGCGCCGACCAGGGTTACGATCAGGCTTCGTTTACCAAACACGCGGAACCTCCTCTCGCAGTCGGATGACTACTTGGAATGATGGGTTCGCTTGGGGTTCTTGAACGCAATCGCGCACACCAGGGCGATCATTGCGGCGCCGAAGATCCACTGAAACAGAGCCTTCTCCTTGGGAGGATCTCCGGCGGTGTGGACCGCCCACGCCGTGGGGACACCTGCACAAGCCAACCACATGGCTACGCACACGCTCGAAGCACGCTTGAACCAGCCTGGCGGGCTGGTGCGTTCAGGTTGGGCGCTGTTCTTCTTCATCCCTACCATTATAGGCTGCCTACCCTCAAGGTAAACCGGGCCCGTTTCAGGCGTGCGACGCGGGCCCTTCTTCAGCGCCGGGCCGCCGGAGCGACGAACGTGGGCGCACCCTTCTCATCGTTCAGCCGGATCGTGGGTACGCTGTTGGTGGCTACGCGGAGGCTGGCCCGGTTTGCCCCGTTCTGGTCAGCGAGTTGAAGCCCGCTGGCTCCGTCAGGATGCGCGGCCAGCTCGATTTGTGGTTTGCCGGCGCTGTGGCCCAGGCGGACCAGGGAGGTGCCGTCAGGCGTGACCGCCATGCCCAGGTGGGGCTTGTGGTCCGGACCGGTGAGTCTGATGCCGGGGGTGCCGTCCGTCTGCACGGCGAGGGAGATTCGCGAACCGCCTGGCTGGTTGCCCAGGGTCAGGGCAGCCCCCCCACCGTCGATTTCCGCAAGACGAAGTCCGCTGTTGGGACCCTCGAAGCTGAGCAGAGCGTTTCCCGCAGCCTCGAGGGCCAGGGTGGCTCGGACGTTGCCGGATGCGTCGTGGAACCGCACCAGCGGGGCGCCGCCCGGACCGAGGTCAAACGCCATCCGGGCGCGTCCGCGTTCGTCGTGCAGGTGCAGGGTGGGACTGCCGTTCTCACGCAGAGCCAGCGCGGCGCGGAGTTTCTCCTGCCCGTCCATCAAGAACAATCCGGGGACGCCGGCGGGCGAGACGTCCAGGAACATCCGAGCTCCGCCCGCCGAATCGAGCACTTCAAAGCGCTGGGCGCGGATCACCTGGGGCGGTTCGTCTTTGCGGTCCGCCGCCCCGACACTCACCATCGCCCCGCCAAACGCGGCTGAGGCCGCCACAACTACGGGTAGCCAGAAGCGCTGAGACGCCATTTTGCGAACCTCCTTCGCCGGTCAGGGCGATTGAACCTTGAGGATATGGCGGTTCGAACCCGAGGTCAGGACCACCGTACCAATACTGACGCAGGGATTGTACGGCGATCGGTTCCGGACGCGAACGGCGGTTTCAGGTCTGCGACCGGGGCACGATCCGGCAGGGCGGAGACATCGGCTTCATTGGTGTCTATAATGGTACGTTCAACTCGCTGGATTCAGTGCCATGTCTGGGGATCGGGGAGACTGATGGCCCCGCGTGCGAAAAGACCGACGCAGTGGACGGGGCCGCGATTGTTTCCCCCTACGAAGTGGTCGAGGGACTCGCCCGAGCCGGTGCTCATGCAGCACGTACGGTGCCGGGTCTGCGGCTATGACCTGTTCGGCTCGCGTGCGGTCTATCGCTGCCCGGAGTGCAATGCGGAGAAACCGTGGGCGTCAAGACGGAAGCCGTTCCGGCACAAGGACAGGTGGACTGGCGGGAATCCGTGGAGGGAACCGTTTCGGCTGATCTTCGCTTTGCTGTGCTGTCTCCTCGTGGTCGCATTGCTGTTGCTGTTGTTGGGGTTGTGAGTCTAGCGCGAGATGGAAGCGAGCCGGAGAAGAGAGCTGCTGCTCGACAAGGTCGTGGGGAGAGCGAAACCCCAGACTCCAGGCGAAACACACCTGCCGCACACGCCGCTCAGCTCGCACAGCCAATGCAGAGGCTGTGGATATGACCTGTACGGTGGTACCCACTCCCTGTGGAGATGCCCGGAATGCGGAAAGGTCAAGCCTTGGTTACGCGGGGGATATCCGCATCCCATGCGGGCGGAGTCCGTCCGACTGATCCTCGCCGTTCTGGGTGCTCTTTGTGTTCTGGTCTTATCAGTTGTTATCCTCATTGCGCTGAGCCTGGACATCACCTCTCCCGGAGCCGAGGGGCCGATTGACCACGCGTGGTCGCCGCTTCTTTTCTCCGGTTCTGCGCAGTGACACTTGAGGTTCTCCTCCCAAGAAGTTGGCCAAGTAAGACGATTCGTGGGCGAGAGTCCCGCCTGCCACGGCCGTTGGGGGCTCTATCAGACTCCG
>JAAEQG010001307.1 GCA_024231775.1 bacterium | reverse complement strand
TCCAGCGAGGCGCGGTGGTCCGGACCCGGGGCTGTTCGGTCGAGGGTGAGGTGCTTTTCGATGATCCGGGCCCCCAAAGCAACCGCCGCCCAGGCGACCTCGACTCCCGGCGTGTGATCGCTGTACCCCACCGGCAGGTCGAAAGCGTTAGCCATAGTCGCCATGGCCCGCAGGTTCGCATCCGCCGGCGCCGCGGGATAATTGCTCACGCAGTGCAGCAAAGCCAACTCCGCACATCCAGCCCCACGCAAGACGTCAACGGCGGCCTCCACCTCTTCGAGAGACGAACCCCCGGTCGAGAGGATCACCGGACGAAGCGTAGCCGCCGCATGGGCCAGGAGGGGATGATTGGTGACCTCCCCACTGCCCAGCTTGAGTGCGGGAACGTCGAGCCCCTCGAGTAGATCGACCTCCGGTACGCCGAAAGGGGTCGATAGAAAGACCATGTCCCGCTCCGCACAGTAGGCGGTCAGCGCACGATGATCGTCCGGCGAAAGCTCCAGCCGCCGGAGCATCTCGAGCTGAGACTCGGCTGGCGGGGTCGTCGCCTGCTGATAAGCCGCCTTGCCCGCTGAACTGGTGACCAGGCGTTCGGCTGCGAAGGTCTGGAACTTCACCGCGTCCGCTCCGGCTTCGCGGGCGGCGTCGATCAATCGTCCGGCGGTCTCGACCGATCCGTTGTGGTTCACCCCGGCTTCGGCGATCACGAAACAGCGCCCCGGACGCCAGAGCAGACTCGCTTCCCAGCAGACCTGGGCCGCGTGCAGATCCGCCGCGGTGTCAACATCGACCGAACGCGCTTCCGGCATTGATGCCGCGATGGTCCGCCCGGGCTCGTAGAAGCTCCGCGCCCCCCGCAGCCAATCCGGTGAACAGACGTAGACCGCTCCGTTCAAGGCGACGCCTTCTTCGTGCTGGTCAGTCGGATTGGCCAGCCGAGCTCTGTCCAGTTCGTAATGCGGCGCGTCGGGATGCTGAGATGAGCGAGCCACCGTTACCACCGGCGCACCGGCGCCGGCGCGGAACGCCTGCACCGCGCCCACGACGTCCTCTGCGGAACGCAATGGCGACGTGGGTTGGAGCAGCACCACTTCGCTGAAGGTCTCGCCTGATCCAGTGAACCAGTCCACCACGTGGCGTAGGGCTGACAGGGAGTCGGCGGTGTCGGTGGAAAGCTCACCCGGACGCACGAACGGAACCTCCCCCCCCCACTCCCGCCCCGCAGCGGCGATGGCCTCATTATCCGTGGACACTACGACCCGCGCCGGAGCACCCAGACACCGGGCTGACCGCAGACCGGCGCGTACCGCCCGCCCGACCAGCGGAACGCCACCCACCAACGCCACGTTCTTGCCGGGAAGTCGTTTGCTGCCGCCACGAGCCAGCACGACGTACAATGTGCGGTGCGATTCCGGCAACCTGATCCCTCGTCAAGAGATTCTGTCCGGTCCACGCAATGCGCGCACACCGGCTGTCCACTGTTGATTATCGACCCAGACAGGGGCGGCGCCCGAGTCTTTCCTAGATAGACAGAGGGGACATTCTGCGTTTCGTTTGCGTCGGTAGGCCCATTCGTGCGGACGCCCTGGCGCTTCAGCACGCGTCCCCACAGGAGCGCTTAGCTGCGACAGCTCCGCTCCCTCACGGTCGCGGCTCGGTTCCGGGCACGCCATCAAGTGACGCGCGTCAGACTACTGGTTCGCGTAGCGTCGGATGATCAGGGTGTCGTTTTGGCCGCCGAACCCGAAGCTGTTGGACAGGGCTACGTCGATGTCAGCCTTACGCGGCTGATTGGGGACGTAGTCCAGTTCGCAGTTCGGATCTGGATTCTGATAGTTGATCGTGGGAGGCAGGACCCCGTCGCGAATGGCCAGCACGCAGGTGATAGCTTCGACCACGCCGGCGGCGGCGATCAGATGCCCCATCATGCTCTTGATACTGCTGATCGGAACCTGTTTGGCCCGCTCGCCGAACAGGGTGCGGATGGCCAAGGTCTCGATCTTGTCGTTCTCTTCCGTGCTGGTTCCGTGGGCGGAGATGTAGCCCACGTGGTCGACGGTCAGCCCGGCGTCTTCGATGGCTCCGCGCATCGCGGCGATGGCTCCGCGACCCTCATCGTGAATGTCGGTGATGCGGAAGGCGTCAGCGGTTGAACCGTATCCGCCGATCTCCGCCAGGACCGGCGCTCCGCGGGCGGCGGCGTGCGCAGCGTTCTCGATGATGACCACCCCCGCACCTTCGCCCAAAACGAAACCGTCCCGAGTACGATCGAAAGGTCTCGATGCGGTGATACAACTGTCGTTGCGGGTGGAAAGCGCGGTCAGGCGGTTGAACCCGGTCACCCCCAGGGGGTGGATCATGCTGTGCGTGCCCCCGGAGATCATCACGTCGGCGTCTCCGCGGCGGATGATCCGAGAGGCTTCACCGATCGCCTGAGTGCTCGCGGCGCAGGCGGTTAACGTGCTGAAGTTCGGTCCCTGGGCGTTGAAGCGTACCGCCAGATGACCGGCGGCTTGGTGCGGTTCCTGCTCCGCCTCCAGGGAGGCAGTCAGCCGCTCCAAGGCCACTCTCGCCCAGGCTGCGGTATCCAGATGCCCCCGCCCATCCCCGTCGCGTTTCCAGCCGCCCAGGGCGGCGGCTGCGAAGTTCTCGAAGTCCAACGGGCCTTCGCCCCCGCCCAGGTATACGCCCACGCGGGTGGGGTCCAACCCTGCAAAGCCGCGCATCCGGGCTGCGCCCCAAGCCATCTCGGCTGCGGCCAGGGCAAAATGCGAGTTGCGGCTGCCCTCGGCGTGCCGCTCGACGCCGCTCTCGAGAAAACGTCCCAAATCGAAGTCGCGCACCTGGGCGGAGAAAGTTGATGGAAACGTGGACGCGTCGAAGAGGGTTGTGGGACCGATACCGCACTCGCCGGCGCGCAGTCGCTTCCACACCGACTCGAGATCATGCCCCAGCGGGGTGATCCAGCCCATCCCGGTTATGACCGTACGATGCCTCTTGCCCACGGGCCTACTCCTGATACTTCCCGATCACCAAAGCGGCGTTCTGTCCGCCGTGCAGTGCGTACCCTACGGTTAAAGCTCGGTGGGCGGGAGTGTCCACCGGTGCGTCCTGCACGAACCCCAGTTGCATCTCCGCCGCCGGAGCCTCCGTATTCAACGAGGGAGGCAACGTGTTATTGTAAAGTGACATAACGGTGACAGCCACGTCCACCGCCCCGCTCCCAGCCCCGTTGTGTCCCAAGGCGCCCTTCACAGCCAGCGCCGGAATCTCCGGACATCTTTTGCCAAACACCGCCCGGTAGCCCTTCGCCTCCGAAGCGTCGTGATCGACCGTCCCCGGACCGAAAGTTCCCAATAACTCGATTTCGTCCGCGCTAACCCCGCCGTCAGCCAGGGCGCTGCGGATCGCCTGGGCGATGCCCCGTCCCTCGGGATCCGGCGTGCGATAGTCGTGGGTGTTGCCGCTGGCCCCGAAACCGAGCACCTCGGCGTAGATCCGGGCCCCGCGAGCCTGAGCATGCTCCAGCGCCTCCAGGATCAGCAGCCCACCACCCTCGGCGGGGACCAAACCCGCCCGATCAGCGGAGAACGGTCGGCAGGCCCGTTCGGGTCGATCGTCGCGCCCGAGGACCGCGCGTCCTAGAAGCTGCTGCCGAGCAATGCCCATCGGGTTGACCTTGCTCTCGGCGCCGCCGCAAATGCAGACATCCTCCGCCCCGCGGGCGATGGTGCGAAACGCCTCTCCGATCGCGAGGTGACTAGAGGCGTCACCACAGGTAATCGTGTTCGACGCCGCCTGGCAATCATGCACGATGGTCACGTGGCATCCGAGCATGTTGGGCAGGAACTTGAGCAACCACAGCGGGGTGAGGTTGGCCATCCCCTCCACGCCCCACTTGGCGTAACTGAATTCGCCCTGGTCCTCCGCACTAGCCAGGGCCTCGGCCAGCTCAGGCAGGTCGGCACAGATCAAGCCAGCTCCGATGTTGGCTCCGAACCGGGTACTGTCCACATTGCGCTCGCCCTCGACCTCTCCGCGATCAACCATACACTTGGTTTTGAGGCCGGCATCCTTGACCGCAGTGTAGGCGGAGGCGACGGCCAGCATGATGTCGCGGGCCATCACCTTGGTGCTCTTGCGATATCCCTTGGGCACGAAGTCGCCCATCTTGAACGGAGGCGTTTCTCCACCCAGGACAGAGGCCAGCCCGGAGGCGTCGAAGGCCTCCACCGGGCGGATCCCGCACCGGCGAGCCAGCAAACCGTCCCAGAGCGGTTCGATCCCGATCCCCAGGGCGGTCACCGTGCCCAGGCCCGTCACCACCACTCTGCGTTCGTCGTTCACCTGCGCCTCCACCATCAGCCGTCCGCCGCCTTGTCGGAGATTACCAGCCGGTAGCCCTTCAGCAAGTCCATAAACGTGTCCCCGAACACGAAGTTGTGGTCGGGCAACTCCAGGTCCGAGCGGTTGTGATCGACGTGGGAAAAAATCAGATCCACCTCGCCGATCTTATCTCCGTTGAGGAGCACCTCTCCCCGAGTCATGGCTGCGGCGGTATCGATCGAATCCAACTCCGCCGTATAGGTGATCCGGTCACCGGGTTGGGCGTAACCATCAAAGCTCGCCCGGCGCACCTTGGCCAGAATCACGTTCTCGCCAAAACCCCTGGCTTCCCCTACCAGGATTCCCGCGGTCTGAGCCATACCCTCGATCATCAAACTCGGGGGAAACAGCGGACACGCGGAGGCATAGTCGTGCAGGTGCTCTTCAGCAAGGGTGACGTTCTTCACCGCGGAAGCACGTTTGCCGGACTCAAACTCCGTGAAGGTGTCGATCCAGATCCAGCGCATAACCAACCATCAGCCCGCGCGTTCACGCCGCCTGAAGTTTTCCCTCGATGTAATTGATCAGGGTGCGAACAGTAAAGAGCTCGGGCATCCGGGAGACGTCCGGGTTCTCGTCGAAACCCTCGAAGTCCGCGTGGGGCATAGCCTGCTTCAACTGGGTCATGCCGGCTTCGGTGAACCGACCGTTCTCCACGTAGTCCGGGTTGTTCACGATGTCGTCGGGGAACAGCTCGCCGCGCGGAATCTTGATCGAGAACTTCTTCTCCAGGCGGAAGACTATGTCCAGAAAGTCAATGCTCTCCGCGCCGAGGTCGCCGGTCAGGGTTGCCTCTTCACTGATGTCCTCCTCATCGACACCCAGGGCATCAACCAGTACCTCTTCGACCTGTTTGAACAGCTCATCTCGCTGTGGGGCCATTAATGCGGACCTCCTTCTCCAGCACCATTATCAATCGACCGGAAGCGACGTATCCACCCCGCGCTCCGGTGTGCAAACCGTTTTTCCCGCAATCAGCGCCCACCGCTTCCGAGCCGCCGACACCAACCGTTCATCCGCCGACGCCATCCGCGGGTCGCCGTCGATCAGGTTGAGGTGCCGCAGCACGAAGCGGGCTTTGACAACCTCCCTATCATCACATCGCCCGACCCCGGAGAACTGGCTGTCTCCCAGCGCCAAGCGGCGACAGTCAACCTCGACCCGCAGGATCTGGCCGGGCTTGACGAAGCTCTTATATGTTACATTGTTGGCTTCGCGGAGCAAGATCAGGCTGTGGGCGAAATCTTCGTGCTGGCGTACTAACCACGAAGCACTCTCTACCAGCGCCTCCAGCATGAACACTCCCGGAAGCACGGGGAACGTCGGGAAGTGGTCGGCCAGGTACTCCTCAGCCAGCGACACCGCCTTCACCGCCACCACCCGCTTGCCCGGGTCCAACTCCAAGATACGATCGATCAGCGCGAACTTCATGCTTTTCGCCACAATGTCGGAACGGCCCGACAGCCTGCGCCGCCGGGCCGACAACCCCGGTTCAACCGACAGTCTAGCCTGCGGCCTGCAAGTATGCCACCCACCTCGAGCGCCGGTCAGCCCTGCGAAACCCGGGCGAGGCACCGCATGTACGATGCGGACCATAACGCAAGAGTTCACAGTAGGTTATAGAAGCCCAGCCGTTTCCAGGTCTGTCCCCCACCCCGAGATTCGACCGCAGGTCGGATCAACGAAATGGGGCACCCGGCGAGATGAACCCACGGACGTTCCAACTTGTCGGCTCTTTGGACTTTTCGACGTTTCAGCCTCTCCTCTGCGCCGCAGCGTTCCCTTCCCCCCCCGAGATTCGGGCAGCAAGTCTGCACGCAGTACGGATCAGAGCGACAGCGCCTCCCGTACCTGCACCGCAGAAACACCCTCCACCCGCACGGTCTTGAGCGGCGAGGTCGGTCCGCGGTCCACGGTCACCGCCCGGCGACGCACGCCGAGCTGACCCGCCAGGAACGAAGTCAATGCATCATTCGCCTTCCCCTGCTCCGGCGCCGCGGAAACGGCTACTTTGAGGCGACCGTCCAACTCCCCCATGATCCGCGTTTTCGACGCGCCGGGCACCACTTTAACCGGGATCAGCACGGCATCCTTCAGCCCCACAAGCTCGATCGCCATCTCTCAGCGCCTCCAGGGACAGGTTCACCTCGCCGCCCACCCCTTACACCCCCATCGGTCAACCGCTATACTGGAGCCCGGGCCACAAAGCAGTCCTCACCGCGAAGCCGCCAGGCGGATCTGGCGACGTTCCGGCAGGCAAGCTGGCAGAGTAGCTGGGCCGCCGCACTCTGAGAGTGGAGGCGGACCAGGCGCCACGAGCGCAGCACGGAGACAGTACGCTCCGCTCGCGAGAGGATACCTGGTTTAAGGGCGAAGGAACAGAATCATGTTACCCCACACGCAGTATGAAATCGCCGTGATCGGCGCCGGCAACGCTGCAGAAGGCATCGTCCACGGACTCCTTCGCCGCAGCGTGTTACTCGAGGATCGCATCATCGCAGCCGATCCCAACGAAGAGCGACGCAACGTTTTCGCAGACCGGTTCAACGTCGAGACCACCCCGCACAACCGCCAGGCAGTGGAGGAGAGTTTCATCCTCCTGCTGGCGGTCAAACCGCAGGACTTCCCTGCCGTTCTCGATGGTTTTGCCGACCTGATTCGTGACGACCACCTGATCGTCTCGATCATGGCGGGGGTCTCTACTGCAGCCCTGGAGAAGGGTTTGCCCACGGAGAAACCACGGGTGGTGCGTACCATGCCCAACCTCCCCGCCCATGTGGGCGCGGGCATGACGGGTATCTGCCCTGGCAAGCACGCCGGCGAATCAGACATCTTGCGCACCCAGCGCATCTTCGAGGCCGGCGGTCGAGCGATCGTACTCGAGCGCGAGGAACTCATGGATGCGGTCACCGCAGTTTCCGGTTCGGGACCGGCGTACTTCTACTACTTCGTCGAAGCGGTGATCTCCGCCGGCGAGAAAGCTGGGCTAAGCCATCAGCAGTCCACCCTGCTAGCTACGCAGGCCTGCCTGGGGGCCGCCCGGATGATGATCGAGTCCTCCGATCCCCCCGCGGTCCTCCGCCGGAAGGTAGCCTCCCCCGGCGGGACGACCGAAGCGGCCATGAGTGCGCTGGACACCGCGGGGGTGCCCCAACTGATCGAACAGGGCGTGCTCGCCGCGTGGAACCGGTCCCAGGAACTAGGCCGGTAGTCCGGTACGTGCCTGACAGGATCGCCGCACACTGAGAACCTGATCGGAGAATCCCTGCCCGCCCTCGGCGTGTGAAAAGCCGCACTCCCTGCAAGTGCATCCTCACCCGGGGCGCCGGTTGGGCGACGGCGAGAACCGAGCCTCAGCCTGGACCGCAGTTATCGCCCCCTGGACTCCGCAGCCGCCAAGGACGACCTTAGGTTCCTTATGCGTCCAATTCGCTAGACGACGCAGGGAAGGCGATCCATCGCCCCCACCGGATTCCCAGTCCTGTACCTCGCCAGCAATGGTCCGCCTGGCCGAGATGCGCGGGACATCTGCTGCGTTTTGGCACAGCGATTGCATTCAGGGGTAGGTGGTGCCGGTGTGGGTCGTACGCGTCCCCCACCGGCCACCGTGTGCCAAGGGGGATCACGCCACAACAGGAGATGACTGATGGCAGACCGGATATACGTTTGCGCCGCTGACGCCCATGCCGGGAGCAGCGTGGTCGCACTGGGGTTACTGGGAATGCTGTCCCGAATCGTCGACCGCATCGGTTTCTTCAAGCCGGTCGGCGAAGGCGCAGTCGACATGGACGTGGCGGTGGTGAAAGCCGCCCATCGCCTGCCCCAGCAGGCCCAGCAGATGTGCCCGGTCACGACTCAAGAAGCCCGCGAGTTAATGGCCCGGGGTGACGAGGGCAAGTTGCTCGACCGCATCTGCTCCGCGTATGACGCGGTCCGCGGTTCCAGCGATCTCGTCGTGCTGGAGGGCATCAGTCACGAGCGCTCGCTCACCACGTTCGACCTGGACATAAACGCAGCCATCGCGGCGCGGATGGCAGCCCCGGTGGTGCTGGTGGCTGGAGCTTCGGCGGAGGGCAAAGCCATCTGCCCGGACGCACTGACCGCGACGATCATCAGCGCCGCCCGTTCACTCGAGGGCAAGGGATGCGAGCTCATCGGTGTGGTGCTCAACCGGGTCATCGGCGATCCGTTCGACACGGTCTGTCAGCCCTACGTCACGGCTCTCGAAAAGGAGAACATCACTCTGTTCGGCACCCTCCCGGAAATGTCGTACCTGGGTCGTCCACGGCTCAGTCAGATCGCGGCGGATCTCGGCGCCGAGGTTCTGGTAGGCGAGGAGTTCCTCTCCAACGTCTCCACCAAGACGCTGGTCGCCGCTATGGCTCCGCGGAACTTCCTCGACTGGTTGGATACGGACAACACCCTGGTCATCACTCCCGGAGACCGGCACGACATCATGCTCGCGGTGACTCTGGCTCAGGCCTCGCCGCAGCACCGCCACGTCTCCGGCTTAGTGCTCACCGGCGGGATGAGGCCGGACGGTTCGATCCTCAAGCTCGTCGAAAGCCAAACCGGTCCGAAGTACCCCATTCTCACGGTGCGTACGGACACTTTCACCACGGTTACGGCCGTGAATAACCTGGACGTGCGTATCCGTCCCGGGGAGGACGATGACAAGATCCAGGCCGCCGTCGCGTCCGTTCAGCGTCACGTCAATGAAGCCAAACTCTGGGACACTCTCGAACTGTCCGGGCGGAGCCCAAAGGGCGCCGGGTCATTCCTCGAGTCTATTGTCTCCAGAGCCCGCAAAGCCGAGAAGTGCATCGTCTTCCCCGAGGGCGAAGAGCCGCGAACCATCCGGGCCGTCAGCCGGTTGGCCCAGGGCAAGATCCTGCGACCGGTTCTACTCGGCAACCCGGACACGATCGAAGCGTTCTGCAAGGCTGAAGACATAGCTCTCGAGGGTGTGGAGATCCAAAACCCCACGACTTCCGAGAAGCGCATGGACTACGCCAAGGCGGTCTACGCGCTGCGCAAGGATAAGCGCGGCGGGATGACCAAGGAGATCGCCCTGCAATGGCTGGACGACTCCACGATCCACTACGGCACCATCATGGTCGCCACCGGCGACGCGGACGGACTGGTCGCCGGGGCCATCCACGCGACCGGAGACACCATTCGTCCGGCGTTTCAGATGATTGGGGTCAAGCCCGAGGTCGGGGTCGCCTCGAGTGTGTTTTTCATGGTCTTTCCCGAGCGGGTTCTGGTCTACGGTGACTGCGCGATCATCCCCAGCCCGAACGCCAGCGAACTGGCGGGCATCGCCATCGGTGCCGCCCGCACGTCCCGAGCCTTCGGGCTGGATCCCCGCGTTGCCATGCTCTCCTACTCCACCGGGAGCAGTGGAGCCGGCGATGACGTCGACAAGGTATCCGAAGCCACCGCCCTGGTCCGCGAACGCGATCCCAGCGTCGTCGTAGACGGACCCATGCAGTATGACGCCGCCATCGACCCGGACATCGGACGGCGCAAGCAGCCCGAGTCGCCTGTCGCCGGGCAAGCCAACGTGTTCATCTTCCCGGACCTGGATGCCGGCAACATCGCCTACAAGGCAGTGCAGCGGATGAGCGGAGCCCTCGCCGTCGGCCCGGTCATGCAGGGAATGAACAAACCGGTGAACGATCTCTCCCGCGGCTGCAGCGTCGATGACATCTACTACGTCGGCGCGATCACCGCCATTCAAGCCGGAGGCCAATAGGGCCGAGTCCACGCCGTGCCCCGGCGGTGAAAAACCCTGGCGCGCTGAGGACGGCCTCCAGACGGAAAAACAAACTGCAACCTCTGAAAGGTCACGACTCCATGAAGATCCTGGTCATCAATGCTGGTAGTTCCTCGATCAAGTACAAACTCTACGACATGGCGAACCAGTCCGAGCTCGCCGCCGGGTTGATCGAGCGCATCGGAGAAGAGCAGTCCGAGATAACCCACCAGTGCAACGGCGCGGTCACCCGTTTGACCGAGCCCGTTCAAGACGCCGAGCGGGGCGTGGGCCGGTTAGTCGAACTGCTGACCACCATAGGCCAGCCGCCCCCCCTGGCAGACCCGACGGAGGTGACCGCGGTCGGACACCGGGTGGTCCATGGCGGTGAAGCCTTCAGCGAGTCCGTATGCGTTGACAAGCACGTCCTGGAGACTATCGCCGAATGTGCTTCGCTGGCTCCGTTGCATAACCCAGCCAACCTCGCCGGGTTGAACGCCGCGATGAAGATCCTACCCGGCAAACCCCAGGTCGCCGTGTTCGACACCGCGTACTTCCAGACCATGCCACCCGCCGCTTATCACTACGCCGTGCCCCAGGAGTGGTACGAGCAGTACCGGGTGCGCCGCTACGGTTTCCACGGAACCAGCCACCGCTACATCGCCATGCGCGCCGCGGACCTTATCGGCAGGCCTCAGCCCAACCTCATCACCCTACATCTGGGCAATGGTTGCAGCATGACCTGCATACGCGAGGGCCAAGCCATCGACCAGACCATGGGCCTCACTCCACTCGAGGGGCTGGTCATGGGCACGCGCAGCGGCGACATCGACCCCGCCATCATCTTCCATTTGGTGCGGCGCGGCCTCAGCCTGGATGAGGTTCGTACTGCCCTGGAGAAAAAGAGCGGACTACTGGGCATCAGCGGAGTGGCCCGCGATCTCCGCGACGTGACCGCCGCAGCCAAGAACGGTAACACTCAGGCCGCCCTGGCTATCGAAGTCTTCGCCCACCGGGCCAGGAAGTATCTCGGCGCGTTTCTCGCCGAACTCGTATCCTGCGACGCGATCGTGTTCACCGGAGGCATCGGGGAGAACGACTCCGCCATGCGCACGCGCATCGCCTCGAAACTCGAGCAACTCGGTATCGCCCTGGACCCGTCGCGCAACGAACAACGCTCGTCCGAACCGTTCCGCATCAGCACCGACACCAGCCGCACCGGGGTCTGGGTCATCCCCACAAACGAGGAACTGATGATCGCCCAGGACACCGCCAAGCTCGTATCCTAGTACCGACTCCAGAAAGGTAGCGTCGGTTTCGCCGGTCATCGTAGCGGCCTGCGTCTCGCAGGCCGACGGCCGGCGGGGACGCCGGCCGCTACTGCCCCCCTACAACCGCGGCTCGGTGCGGAACGCGCCACCGATAGATTGCCTCGGGATGCACGGTCGCGTCTAATGTGCGCATGGATGCTGTGGTGACCGAGCAACTCTGCAAGCGCTATGGAGCCACCGAGGTGCTGCACGGCATCGATCTGCGCGTACCTGCGGGATCGCTGTATGGTTTCCTCGGCCCGAACGGCGCGGGGAAGACCACGGCGATTCGCGTGTTGCTGGGGTTGCTCAGAGCATCAGGTGGACGTGCGACCGTTCTGGGGCGGGATGCCTGGCGTGATGGTCCGCGGCTGCGCGCGGAGCTGAGCCATCTACCCGGAGACATTCGTTGGTACGACTACCTGACTGGAAAGGCGACCCTGGCGATGCTGGACGCGGTGCGGGGGACGAACTCCGTCACCGAAGCCCGGAGACTGGCCGACGTATTCGGGCTAGACCTCGGCAAGCGCGTGCGCGACTTCTCCCGCGGAATGAAGCAGAAGCTGGGGCTGATCCAGGCCCTGATGCACCAGCCGAAGCTGCTGGTCCTGGACGAACCGACGGCTTCGCTAGATCCCCTGGTACGCGAGTCCCTCAACACCGAACTGCGCCAAGTCGTTCGCGATGGCCGGACGGTGCTGTTCTCCAGCCATTCGCTTCAAGAAGTCGAAGCGCTGTGCGATTGGGTAGGCATCTTGCGCGAGGGGCGGCTGGTCGAGCAGGACCGGATCGAATCGCTGCGCACGCGGGCCTTGCGCCGGGTGGAAATCACTTTTGAGGACGCCCAGCCCACCAGGCCGACACCGGATGGACTTCACGTAGGCCGGAAGGCGGACTCCCGCCTGGAGGGGAGTTGGGTTGGTTCGATTCAACCGCTGTTGGATTGGCTGGCGGGTCAGCGAGTCCGCGACGTGAGCATCACCCCTCCGGATTTGGCCGATCTGTTCCTGGCCTATTACTCGGATACCGAGCGGGAGGGTGCTTCGTGAATCTGGGCATCATCCGCAAGACAGCCCGCGAGACCTTGGGTCTTCTCATCATCGTGTCGGCCTCCATTGTACTATTCGAGATCCTGTTCGTCCTGGCCATGGCCGAGTTCACCGAAGAGTTCGCCTACTTGTGGTTGAACAAGCCGATGTTCACCCGATTCGCAAAGTTGATGGTCGGAGCGGACCTGGGCGCCGAGGTGTCCATGACCGGAGCGATGACTTTCGGTTTCGCCCATCCGTTGTTGTACGCCCTGACCTGGACCTTCCTGCTAACGACTTGTTCGCGCGTTATTGTCGGGGAGATCGAGCGCGGCACGGCGGATCTGCTGCTGACCTTGCCGGTCTCGCGCGGTTCGGTATACGCGAGCGTTACCGTGGTCTGGGTGATAGCGGGCATTCCGATCAGCGTGTTTCCCCTGGTGGGCGTTTGGCTGGGGGGGCTCATCAGACCGCTTAACGAACCGGTTGACCTGGCCCGTCTGGCGATAGTGACCGTCAACCTGTTCGCCGCGTACGTGATGATTGGAAGCGTCACCATGCTGGTATCCAGTCTGGTCTCCCGCCGCGGCCAGGCGGTGGGGTATGTACTGGCGGTGTTGCTCAGTTCGTTTCTGCTCAGCTTCCTGGCAATGTTCTGGTCTCCCGCGGAGCGGCTGCAGTTCCTGAGTACTATGCACTACTACCGCCCGCTGGTTGCGGTACGCTCGGGGGAGCTACCCTTGGCTGACCTGGCTGTCCTGCTGGGGCTGGCGGCGTCCTGTTGGGGATTGGGCCTGTGGCGTTACGTGCGTCGAGACATACCCGCTGCATAACCGGCAACTGCGCATGATAGGTATGACGGAACTGGTCGGACTCCGTGAGTTGATCGCCCCCGGCGTCCTCGGCAGCCTGCTGATGATCGTCGCTGCCGTCCTCGGCTGGGCAGCGGGAGCGAATCGCGCGCATTGGCCCGTGCGAGCAATCGGGTGGTGGGTGAATCGTGTGGTTCGACCGTTGCTGGCGGCGCAATCGTGGTGGCGCCGCGTGGCGGTCATCGCGCTGAACAACTCCGTGGTTTGTGCGGTGACGGTCGGGTTGGGTGCGACGGTCATCTCCGGTTGGTTCGCGGTGTTGGTGGTCGGGCTTAGCCTGGGCATCGCCCTGCGCGAACTGCTGCGGAAGCCGCCCCAAGAGGTCGACGACAGCCCGGAACTTAATCGGGGTCAGCGAGCCCTTGCCGGTCTGGGAGTGGGCTTGAATCTGTTGGAGGTCCCGGCGATCAGTCTTACGGCGGGTCTTTGTCTGTCTCAGGCTGCCTGGGGACCGTTGCTGACCAGTGGTGAAGCGTGGGCTATCTATGGCTGGGCGGTCCTGCCCGCCCTGGTCCTCGCCGCCTCAGGCGAAGCTTTGTGGATGAGCGTCTACCCCCTGCGTCAATAGCGCCGGTCTGACAGGTGCCGGTCCCGAAACTGTGCCTGGTTTGAGGATGCTCTTTGGCTCTGACCGCTCCGCAGACACGTGCGTCGGGCTGATCAATGATCTGCCCATCCGTAGCGTCCGGATAACCACCAAGCGGCCAGGACGGGGTGTTTGCCGACGGAGCCGCCGCTCTGAGGCGGAGTGGGTCTGTGGGGCAGAGGAGGCGATGAGGCTGCGGAGTGAGGAAGAAGGGACTGGAGGACGAAGTCGTGAGACCACCGTCGACATGCCGCGTCTGGTTTTGGTACCATTCAATGAAGTCGAATCAAGCACAAGGGCACGCTGTCGGAGGATGAAGCCATGAGGTTTGTCGCGGAGGGTAGATGGCTTACCGTCGTAGTCCTGGTCGTTCTTGTCGGCTGCTCGTCGTCCAGGAGGAGCTCACTGCCTGGAGGCTCTGCCATCGCGGCGCATGAGTCGGGCGGCCCTACAGCACAGCAACTGGCAGATGCACGAGTCGCCCTGCGAGACAAGCATGCAAAGTTGCGGAACAAGGGCCTCGTGCGTTTTGATCAACCGCAGGAGGCGTGGGAGTTCCACTTGCGGCAGCGGATCGGACCTGGACAGGCGGAGCTGCCGCTCGAACACTTGCGGGCCCAGCAAGATCACGTCAAACAGCGTGAGGCAACAGCCAAGGAGGAGCGCGGTTCGCGGGTGTCCGCAGGCGGGATCGTCGGCTGGAACGACATCGGGCCGGGCAACATCGGTGGCAGAACGCGCACGATAGTGATCGATCCGGTGAACCCGGACACCATGTACGCCGCGGGGGTAACGGGCGGGATCTGGAAGAGCACCGACGCCGGGACGAGCTGGCAGGTCACCGACGACTTCCTGCCGAACCTGGCGGTCTCGACAATCGTCATGGACCCGACGAATCCGAACGTTCTGTACGCGGGCACGGGGGAGGGTTTCTTCGGGAGTTGGGCGACGCACCGAGGCCTGGGGATCTTCAAAACGGTGGATGCCGGGGGGAGTTGGGATCTGCTATCCGGCACGGTGGACGATGTGCCTGCGGGTTCGTTCTACTACGTCAACAAGCTCGTCATCAGTCCCAATAACGTGAACCGGATCTACGCAGCGACGATGACCGGGGTGTGGCGGAGCCTGGACGCCGGACTGTCGTGGTCGATCGTGCTGGTCAATCCCGGCGCCTGGGGCTCGCCGCCGAGCGGACCGCAGACGAACGGTTGTGCGGTGGGCTGCACGGATCTGGTGGTGCGTTCAGATCGTAATCCTGACGAGCTGTTCGCTGCGTTCGGCAGCTCTCAGCGGGACGGGCTGTACCACAGCAACGACGGTGGGGACACCTGGACTGAGTACGAGACGCCAGCCGTGCAGGGTCGCATGACCCTGGCCATTGCGCCGAGCAACAACGATCGAATCTACATCGTGATGGCCCAGAACAGCACGGGCGTCTACGGAAAGCTGTACAGCGTGTTTCGGTCGGATGATGGGGGAGACGTGTGGTATTCGTCGCTCGACTTCGGGCACCCGTTCAGCGAGTGGCTGATGAGCTACGTCTCGATCGCCACGGGGTGCTACGAGCATCCGGTCATCTATTCCCAGGGCTGGTACGACAACATCGTCGCCGTCGATCCGTTGGACCCGGACCAGGTGTGGGTCGGGGGGATCAACATGTATCGCTCGGACGACGGGGCGCAGACCTTCGGGCTGGTGGGGTATTGGTTCTACTACCGGTCGGACCCGGTGCCGCCGGTCAATCTCCACCCAGACCAGCATGCGATCACGTTCCATCCCGACTTTGATGGTACGACGAATCAGATCGTGTACCTGGGCAACGATGGGGGCATGTTTCGGACTGGAAACGCCCGAGCCGCCACGAGCCAGGAGGAGTGTCCAATCGGACCGGATCCGGGCCCACCGCCGGACATTGCCTGGGAGAGCGTCAACAACTCATACGGTGTCACCCAGTTCTATCACGGCGACAGTGCCAAGGAGGCTGATAGCTTCTTCGGCGGCGCCCAGGACAACGGCACCAGCCGCGGGCTGGCGGTCGACACTCCGAACGAATGGAAGATGGTGTATGGTGGCGACGGCGGCTATGTCGCCATCGATCCAACCGACGCCCAGCGGGTATTCATCGAGATCCAGGGTTTCCCTACGATCCAGATGTCCACCAACGGTGGCGAAACGTTTGCTGATGCGGTGGACGGGATCACCGACACCGACGGGCTGTTCATCACCCCGTACGCGATGGACCAGTCCGACCCGGCCGTGATGTGGACCGGCGGTTCGCGACCGTGGCGCACGACCAATGGAGCTGCCCTGTGGGAGCCGGCGGGGCCGAACTTGTCCGGCCCCAATACGATCTCGGCCATCGCGATTGCCCCGTCCGACAGTAACGTGGTCTATCTCGGGTTTGACAACGGTTATGTCGCGCGGACGACCAATGGGCTGGATCCCTCGCCTACGTGGACGGTCTACTCCAGCGGCCTGTATACCGGGGCGTGGGTCAGCAGCATGGCGGTAGATCCAGAAGACTCTGACATCGCCTACTGTACCTACTCGACGTATGGCATACCACACGTGCTTCGGAAAGCAGCGGGCAGCTCCACCTGGACACCGATCGATGGCAGCGGAGAGACCGCTATACCAGACATACCCGCACACTGGGTTGCCGTGCGGCCATGTGACTCGGAGCAACTCTATGTCGGTACGGAACTGGGAGCCTTCGCCAGTGACGACGGCGGGGCAACGTGGGAGCCGGCGAACGACGGTTTGCCCCACACGATGGTGGAGACGCTGGACTTCAAGAACAGCAGCACGCTGGTGGCGTTTACGCATGGACGGGGGGCCTTTGTGACCGATCTGGAGCTGTGCCCCGCGTGCCTGTTGAGGGACGGTGACGTGGACCGTGACGGGGATATTAATCTGGCTGACCACACGACTATGGTCGAGTGCGTTGGCGGTCCCGGCGTAAGCATGGCTCCGGCGACGTGTGATCCGTGCGACTTCGCGAATGCTGATTTCGATGCGGACGACGACGTGGACCTGCGGGATCTTGCAGAGCTGGCTGTAATCCTCGGCGGCAGCTGAGGCGGGCGGAGTCTCATCGAGTGGGTGTTGTGGCGCCGCCGGCGGACAATCGACCGCCACCATCCGGCGATTCTCCGCCTACTCCTCCACGCTCCGTGAACCCCCGACTGGCCCTCGTTGCCGGCAAGTCTCACTGGGCGCGCAAGGACCACGGTTCCAGCTGCCGTTCACAAGACGTACTGTGGCCTCGCCTGGACCGGCAGTACGTTTCGCTGGCTGGTACCCGAGCCCGGGACGCTGTCGCTGTTCGGTCTGGCGTCCGTGGCGTTCCTTCGCCGCCGGCGATAGGGCGAAAGGTGGGGACGAGAAGCCTACGGCTACAGTTGGCGGTCCAGCCGCCGGTAGTGGATGGCTTCGGAGACATGCTCCGCCGTGAGGTTCTCCACGCCGGCTAGGTCGGCGATCGTGCGCGCGAGACGGAGGACCTTGTCGTGGGCCCGGGCGGAGAGCCCCAATTCGGTCATGGCTTGGCGGAGGACCCGTTCGCTCGCGTCATCCAGGTGGCAGAACTTACGAATCTGCTTGGGACCCATCAACCCGTTGGTCATCCGACCGTCCGCGCCAAAGCGGGCTAACTGACGCTCGCGCGCGAACATCACCTCGGCGCGCATCGCCTCCGAGGGCGTACCGTCGCGCTGGGTGCGCAGCTCGTGAAAAGGCACCGCAGGGACCTCGGCGTGGATATCGATCCGATCGATCAACGGACCACTCACCCGGGCCAGGTACTTATCAATCTGCGGCGAGCTGCACTTGCAGGGCCGGGCTGGGTCGGTGAAGTAACCACACGGACACGGGTTCATCGCGGCGACGAGCATGAACGACGCGGGGAACTTCGTGGTCGTATGGGCGCGGGCGATGGTGACCTCGGCGTCCTCCAGCGGCTGGCGCAGAGCCTCCAACGACTGCCGCGAAAACTCCGGAAACTCGTCGAGGAACAGCACGCCATGATGGGCTAGCGACACCTCCCCCGCCTGGGGGATCGTCCCCCCGCCAACCAGCGCCGGGGTGCTGGCGGAATGGTGCGGCGCGCGTATCGGTCGGGTGGCGTACAAGGCCACGCCCGGCTGTAACTCGCCAGCCACCGAGTGGATTCGGGTGGTCTCCAGCGATTCCTCGAGGGTCAGGGGCGGCAAAATCGATGGCAGACGTTTGGCTAGCATGGTCTTGCCCGAACCGGGAGGCCCGACCATCAGCATATTGTGTCGCCCGGCGGCGGCTATGGTCATCGCCCGCTTGACCGCCTCCTGCCCGCGAACCTCCGCGAAATCGCAGTCATACTCGGAAGCCGTACGGAAGACCTCCTCGAGACCGATGCACACCGGATCGACCGGGAGTTGCCCGGACAGGAATCCCAGGGCTTGGGTCAACGAACTAACGGGAATGACCTCGAGCCCCTCCACCACCCCTGCCTCTCTGGCGTTCTCCTCGGGGACGATGATCCCGCGGAGCCCCCTCTCCTTCGCCAGCAGGGCTGCGGACAGTACGCCCTTGACCACCCTCACCCGCCCATCGAGGGCCAACTCGCCAAGGACGAGGTAATTAGCGTCGTGCTCCGGGATTACCTCTCCACCGCCGAACACAATCCCCAGAGCAATCGGTAGATCGAATACGGGGCCTTCCTTGCGCACGTCGGCTGGGGCCAGGTTGACCACGGTCTTGTAGCGAGGGAAGGTATACCCGGAGTTCTGGATCGCACTGCGTACCCGCTCGATGCTCTCCTTCACCGCGGCGTCCGGAAGGCCTACCACGGTGGCTCCGGCGAACCCGTGTGGAGAAACGTCGATCTCCACCTCGACCGGTACGGCGTCGATTCCACAGAAGGCGACACTGTGCAGGCGGGAAATCATAGCCGCGATTCTATGCGCCCTGCGACGCAACGCCAACTTTGCGGTACGCAACGGCTAGCCACCGGGTCCGTGACCACTCAGGCGGAGTCGTCCTCAGTGGGTACCCAGACCCGCTCGCCGGGTGCCATGCTCATCCCGGAGGGTGAGCATGCTGACCATGCACCAGCTCAGAATCGCGGGCGGTTATGGCCCAGTCTTGCCCGCGCCCAGTCGGAGCATGGCCACGCTGCGCGCTGGCCATGGCCCCCAGCACGGAGTCGGTCATAGCGCGTGCCCCGTCCTTTGCACAGCAGAGCGAGGGGGCGCAGCGCGTTTTGTCGAGTAATAGCACGTGCCCTCGGTCCCCCGGACACTTGGACGCACTATAATGCGCTGCGGCTGCGGTCAGACACGTCCATTGAACGAGGAGGAACGTCATGTGGATCACCCGTATCCGACCAGGCTGGTCGCGACGCTTGGTCAGCACCTTTGGAGCGCTGGCTGCATCAATTGCGGTGTGCGGATGCGCCGGAACATCCCCACTACCGGCGGCCAACACCCCGCCGGACGCCAACGAGCCCACGTCCAGTGATGCCGGGGCGCTGGCCCGCGAAATCGAAGAGGCGGACATCGTCAAGCTCGTGGACGGGTACTTCTACCTGGCTAACCGGTGGACCGGACTGCGGATCATCGACGCCCGGGACATGAACCAACCCCGATTGGCTGGGCGGGTGGCTATGCAGGGGCGCGCCGTGGAACTGTTCGTCCGTGACGACCACGCCTTCATCCTCTCGACCGCCGATTTCCTCTACTGCGCCGGTGAGCCGGTCGGATTCTCCGAAGATACTGAAATCCAGGCTGGGGCGGTCCCCGACTACGAGGGGAGTCGCGTCACCGTGGTTGACGTCGCCGACGATCAGAGCCCGTCGATCGTCGCCGAGTTCGACCTCGACGGGTTCGTGTATGCCACCCGTCGGGTCGGCGACGTGCTCTACGCCGCCGGAGCCTACGCCGATGACTATCGCCTCCCGGAAGACGATACCGACACGAACGGCGAAGTATCCTCGAACGGAACGGACCCGGCGCCCCCGCAGGACACGGTGGTGGGCGAATTCGGGTATCCGCGTGCTTTCGTAGCGTCCATCAACATTGCAGACCCCGCGCACCCATTCCTGGTGGACCGAATCGTCTTTCTGGGCGAAGACTTCGAGATCAACGTGACCACGCAGAACGCCATGTTCGTCGCCGGCGATGATCCCACGGTAGCCAACACGACGCTGGTCAGCTACGTGGACATCGCCGACCCGGACGGGGCGATTGCGCTACGCGATCGTTTTCGCGTGCGCGGGGTGATCCACAACCGCTTCTTCATGGACGAATACAACGGGGTCTTCCGCCTCGTGGCTGAGGAGTTTGTCGGACAGTACCCCACGATCTGGACCGTCGCCCTCTACACCTATGATGTCTCCGACCCCGACCACATCATCGAACTCGCTCGGCTACCGCTCTTCGAGAACCAAGGGGCCAGCTCGGTTCGCTTCGACGGCCATCGGGCGTACACGGTAACCTCCACCATCAACGATCCCCTGCTGGTCCTCGATCTGAGCGACCCGCATGCCCCGCAGATCGCCGGACAGATCGAGATCCTGGGCTTGAGCACGCACTTGATTCCCCTGGGGGAACGGTTAATCAACTTCGGAGTGGACAACAGCTACCTCCGCCAGCCTTCAGTTACCCTGTACGACGTGACCGACCCCGCCGCTCCCAAGCCCATGTCCCGGATCGTGCTGGGCGCCCGCGGCAGCGACGTCACTTCCGAGGCGAACTTCGACGAAAAGGCAGTCCAGGTCCTCGAGAGTGAACAGCTTGTCCTGGTACCCTTCGCCTACGTCGACAAGCAGACCTTGGAGGCGATCGACGGACTACTGTTGATCGACCTACTCCCCACGCGAATGGCTGAGCGCGGCGATGTCACCCACCGCGGTCTAGTTCGGCGCTCGGGGATCTCGGGTGACCAGTTGTGGGTGCTGTCCGACGAAGCCTTCAAGGTGGTCGATGTCTCCGACCGCGACCGCCCGGAAGACGTGGCGGTGCTCCACCTGATCACCGATCAGGAACTGCTCGACTCAGGCCTGTGGGGCTGTCGGGACTCCGCCCGGTACCATGAGGACGCCTGGGAGATCTACGGTCCTGACTACTACGACTGGTATGGTTCCCCAATGCTATGCGGCGCCGGGACACCCATGGCGGTGATGCTTCTCGCGCTCTGCCTGGTCACGTGGCGCTTTGCGACTCATCGGCGGTAGGGTCTGTCCCCCACCCGCCAATCATGGCCACGCTGCGCGATGGCCATGGCACCCAGCATCTTGTCTCCCACCGCTGACGCGATGGGGCACTCGGCGATGTTGGACCCGTGCTGGGACACCCGCTCATCTCCTGCACTTTGCTGCGCAAGGAACGGGGTACCCTGCTCGTTGCTCTACGCTTGGGTGAAAGCTTCGGGATCGCTCAGCCAGCGGACCAAGTCTTCGAGATAGCTATCACGATCCGGACCCATCTCCAAGGTGTGGCGCGAGTTGTCGAAGCAGGTGACTACGCGGTGCGGCCAGGACATCTCCCGGATGAATGCTCTGGTGGCTTCGTTGTCCACGATCCGCTCGTCCGCAGCCAACAAGAGGTGGAGCGGGACCGCGGGAGCGTCGGGCAAGCGGCGGGCCGTCCGGTCCATCCTCCGCGAGGCCAAGAAGAACCCCGCCGTCGCCTGATGAAGCTGAAGCGAGTCGTTCTCCAGGAACCTGATCCACTGGGGATCGGCAGTGAACAGCCGTGGATCGTTAAGCGGAATGTCGAACAAGCGTTCCGGGTTGGAGACCATGGACCAGCCGATGCGAAACTTCTCCGCGGCGCTAACATCCACGACGGGAAACAGGCCCGGAGTCACCAGGGTCAGGCTACGGGTTCGGGCGGGCTGATGAACGTGCATGGCGGCGGCGAGTTTGCCGCCCCAACTGACCCCCAGAACATGCACCCGTGGTTGACCGGCGTGCTCGGCAATCACTTCCAGGCAGGCCAGGGCATCGTCGATCAACTGCTGCGGAGAATCGGCGTGCCCGCGCTCACTCGCGTTCCTGCCCGAACCGCGACGGTCCGGCTGCAGAACCGCCATCCCCGCGTCACAGAGCGCCTGGGCAGATGCGTCGTACCAGCCAGCATGCGACTGGATTCCATGCAGGTACAGAACACCCCCGGTCGCCCGGCCTTCCGGGCTCCACAGGCGAGCGCTGGCTGGGTATCCGTCGGGCAAGCGGACGGTGATTTCTTCGTAAGTGGACATACTCTCCTATGATGGTCATGGTAACCGAGACGCGACGCGGACGCACGCCGGGTGCGACCGGCATGCTTACCCTCGGGGGTGAGCATGTTGTCGAGCCAATCATAGCCACGCTGCGCGATGGCCATGGCACCCAGCATCTTGTCTCCCACCGCTGAAGCGATCGGGCACCCGGGCCACATGGATCAGTCCCCCACCCCTGGAAGGGATGGGGGACCCGGCAAGGTCCCCCCTCCCCGTGGCAAACTGGCGCGCGATTCTCCGGGCTGCGCGCTGCTCCGTTAAACGGTTACAATGCACCGTCGCTTGATCACGAGAAGGAGACCCTGAGGTGAGTTCGACTGACGAATCGCCGACCGAAGCGCTGATCCAGTACCTGCGAGCCGACGAGATGCTCGGGGTGCGCGACATTCCCATTCGACTGCCGGAGCGTGCGGTCCCGGGAAGCCCACGCTTGCCCCAGAAGTCGGCGGAGGAGGTGGCTGACAGAGACGAGCGTCTCGGCGCGCTGGACGCCGAGCACGTGAAGTCGTGCGCCAAGTGCAGCCTGTCCGAGACCAGGACGAAGACGGTGTTCGGGCAGGGCAGCTCAGCCGCCGCCCTGATGTTCGTGGGCGAAGCTCCGGGGTTCGACGAGGATCGCCAGGGGCTGGCGTTTGTCGGCAAGGCGGGCCAGTTGCTCAGCAAGATGATTGTGGCGATGGGCTTGAAGCGGGAAGACGTCTACATCTGCAATGTTCTCAAGTGTCGCCCGCCCAACAATCGCGACCCCGCCGCTGATGAGATCGCCGCGTGTTGCCCCTACCTCTACGAACAGATCGGGATCATCGAGCCGAGCATCATCGTGGCCTTGGGGGCTCCGGCAGCTCGAACACTGCTGCAGAGCAAGCAGGGGATCGGTCGTCTGCGCGGTCGCTTGCACGACTTTTTCGCGTCGGGCATCGAGGGCGTCGGTCCAGCCATTCCCCTGATGCCCACCTATCACCCGGCGTATCTGCTGCGGAGCCCGGGCGAGAAAGGCAAAGCCTGGTCAGATCTTCAGGCGGTCATGGAGCGCCTGGGACTGCCCATGCCTAAGAAGTGATTCGACCATGACCCAGCCGGATCCCCACTCCGTCGGCCGATTGTGGATCGAAGAAGGTGATCACCAGACCGGGTCCACCGCGACCGTCGCCCCGGAAGCCCCTATCGACAAAGTGTACACCTACGCCGTAGGGCCGGAACTGGTGGACCGCCTGCAGCTCGGCCAACGCGTGCGGGTTCCCTTCGGTCGGCGCGGACGGCTGGTGCCGGGCTTCTGCGTGGGCCTGGGAGAAGAGCCCTGGCACCACAGCTTGCGCCAGATCGACGGGTTGATCGACGACGAAAGCTACCTCACTCCAGACCTCCTGGGGCTGGGACGCTGGTTGGGCAAACACTACTGTTGTCCGTTGGGGCTGGCACTGTCCGCCCTGGTGCCCGAAGCCGTCCGCAAGAAGAGCGGGTTTGTGACCGTTCGTCTGGCTCGACTGTCCGATCCCCCGTCCAGCCAGGGCGATGCGCCGCAGCGTGTGGGGGCGAAATCCGCGGCCCTGCTGGACGTGTTGCGTCAAGCGGACGGGCCGCTGGAGACCGGCGTACTGCTGGAGCGCGCGGATACCACCGCGAGCACGCTGCGGGCGTGTGAGAAGAAGGGGTGGATCGAGGTGCTCACCGAACGGCGTGCCCGCCCGGCGCCTCGCCTGGACACGCCGCGGACCGAACCCGGCTTCGAGCTGAACGAAGCCCAGAAGTCTGCACTGGACCGCATCAACCAACGAGCCGACGCCGGGACCTTCAGCGTCACCCTGCTGTTCGGGGTCAGCGGAAGCGGTAAGACCGAGGTGTACATCCGGGCTATGCGGCGGATGCTCGAGCGCGGTCGGCAGGTGATTATGCTCGTTCCGGAAATCGCTCTCACCACTCAACTGGTGCAGCGTCTGGCGAGTCGGTTCAAGAACGTGGCGGTCTTTCACAGCGGGCTGACCGGGGTGGAGCGTTCGCTGACTTGGCGAGAAGTGCGCAGCGGGGTGCAACCGGTGATCATCGGTACGCGCAGCGCCGTCTTCGCACCCTGCCCGAACCCGGGGTTGATCGTCGTCGATGAGGAGCAGGAACCGAGCTACAAGAACTTGCAGGCTCCTCGGTTCCACGTACGCGACGTAGCCATCAAGCGCGCTCAAATGGCGGGCATTCCGGTGCTGCTGGGTTCTGCCACTCCTTCGCTGGAGACTTGGCACAACTGCACTCGCCTGGAACACTATGAGCGGGTGGACTTGCCCACGCGCGTCCGCAACCTACCTCTGCCCAAGGTCGAAATCGTAGACATGCGACCGTTCACCCGGAGCGGTGACGACGGTCCGGCGCTGGCCAGGGTGACCCGGCAGAAAGTGGCTGACACCCTCGAGCGCGGCGAACAGTCCGTCATCCTGATAAACCGTCGCGGGTTCGCAAGCGTCATCTGGTGTCCGGTCTGCCGGTGGCGGTTGCGTTGCCCGCACTGTAACGTCGGTATGGTCTTTCACGC
>JAAEQG010001306.1 GCA_024231775.1 bacterium | reverse complement strand
TGGCGGGAGTGTCCATGGATTCGAGTATAGAGCTCACCGAGGAGAAGAGCAAACGCGCTGCAGCCCTGCCGTCCTGCCAGCCCTGCCGCCCTGCGGACGGCCCGGGGCTCGCGACCGCCAGCGCCCTCAGGATCCAGTGTGGTTCAGGCTCGGTCGGTTCAGGGATCTCACTGAGCACCATATCCCGCTCTTGATTACCGACAGGTCATGCGTTGATACGACAGTTTAGTATCACAAAACAGCATTCCATATCCTGGAATAGCAGCCCATGTACTGTAGTGGCGGACCTCCGTGTCCGCCCCCTGCGCCCCGTAACCGGGACCGTGCCAGCCATCGCGATCGATCCCGTCTGCGTCCTTGCCTGGTGGAACGGTCGTCGGTGATCGGCGGTTGATCGCCATCCTTCGAGTCCGCCCCGACGGTGGCGGTACGGTGGATGGGAATGGTTACGATCGGGCGCAACCGGTCGCCCGCGCACGGAGAGGCAGGAACAATGGCGGTAACAACGAAGTAATGATGTCGTCTGGAAATCTTCTGCGAATTGGAGCGACCTCGATCGTGCTGGGAGCGCCTAGTCCTGCGGTTTTGCTCCCGACGATCGACCGAATCTGGCGCAAATCTGAACCCGAGAATGGGAAGCTATTTTTGAGCGCGCCCTTAGTGGCAAGGTGTAGCCTTACTTGTGGCCCAGGCAGTAAGGGGGACTTCGTCCCCCGGGCCGGCTGGAAGCCGGCG
>JAAEQG010001305.1 GCA_024231775.1 bacterium | reverse complement strand
TCCCTGACCTCGAAGTTGTAGACCCGGATCGTCCGCTGTTCGCGCTCGACATCATCGAGCCGAACCGTAGCACCATCCAGGCTCTTCAGCAACTCCCCAGGCTGCAGGTCTCTCACTTCGACCCAACCCCGTGGCACGACGAAGAACCGGTGCTCCGCGGTGGTCACGATGACTGCATCGCCGATCGTCAGGATCCAGACCTCGTGCACCTCCCGCTCGAAGACCCGGATGACCTCAGCCAGACGAAGCTCCCCCGTGACACTGTCGTAAGCCCAGACCTCGTCTCCGGGTGCGATCTCCTCAATCGACACCAAGCCATCAGCCTTCAGCACAAGGGTGCCAGCAGCAAAGCAGTTCAGCGGACACGGCGGCTCGTATCCGACGGATTTGCCCGAATCCAATCCGGAAGACCTTGGCGAATCCACCTTCGCCGCCCCTGGGACGTCGTTGGCCCCACGACCGACGGCCGGGCTATGGGGCTTGGCGCCGACGCCTCGGGAATCGAACTTGGCGGGAGCCTTGCCAAGACCCCGCGCTCCCATCGCC
>JAAEQG010001304.1 GCA_024231775.1 bacterium | reverse complement strand
GTGCGGGGCGAGATCGCCTTTGGCGGCGTTTGCTTCGAGTATGACGACGCGGAAGCAGCGGTGCTAAAGGACATCAGCTTCCGCTCTGAGCCAGGGCAGGCGGTGGCTTTGCTTGGCTCGACCGGTTCGGGCAAGACGTCGTTGGTCAACCTGTTGCCCCGTTTCTACGAGTACAGCGGCGGCAGTCTGACCCTCGACGGGGTAGAGTTGAAGGAATATCCGCGCCACTTTTTGCGGCAGCAGATCGGCATCGTCGAGCAGGAACCGTTCCTGTTCTCTCGCACCATCCGTGAGAACATCACGTATGGGGTGGGGCGGGAGGTTGCGGATGACGAGGTCGAGACCGCCGCGCGGGCTGCGGCGGTGCACGACGTGATCTTGTCGTTCCCCGACGGTTACGATACGATGGTCGGCGAGAAGGGCGTCACACTGTCGGGCGGGCAAAAGCAGCGCGTCGCCATCGCGCGCACGCTGCTCAAGGACCCGCGCATTCTGATCCTGGACGACGCGACTTCGTCGGTGGACACAGAGACGGAAGGTTTGATCCGTGGGGCG
>JAAEQG010001303.1 GCA_024231775.1 bacterium | reverse complement strand
GGTGCAGATTCGGGTCGCGCGAGCCGGCGCACTGCACCCAGACGACCTCTCGCGGCACGCGCCCATCCGAGGGGCGGCGGATCTCGCCCGCCTTGAGCATAGCCTCGAACTGGAAACCATCCACCACGTCGGGATACCGCCCGCCGCCGTACTCGGGCAGGTTCTTTTGCGCGTAGAGATCAAACCCCGTGGCAAGCACCACAGCGCCCACGTCGAAAGAGTGAGCGGACGAGGGGTCCGTCACCTCCACGCGAAAATTCCCCACGTATCCCTCGAAATCCGTCACCTCGGCGTTGGTGAACACCTGAATCGACGGATGGCGGTTGACCTCCTCGACGCGCTCTTTTAACAAATCCTCGCTATCGTCGAAATTGAGATACAAGCGCGAGAGATGCGCCATCCGCCCGCCCAACCGCTCCGACCGTTCGACCAGGACCACCGGGAACCCGGCGTCGGCTATCTCTAGCGCCGCCGTCAGTCCGGCGATGCCGCCGCCCACGACCAGCGCCCGCCTGGTGATAGGCAGCAAGAGCGGCGACAGCGGTTCATCGCCGCGCACCTTTTCCACAATAGACCGGGTCGTCCCGATAGCCTTGCGGGTGGCCTTTTCCGGCTCCTTCTGGTGCGGCCAGGAAACCTGCTCGCGGATGTTGGCAATCTCCACCCGGTAAGCGTTCAACCCGGCGGCAGTGGCAGTTTTGCGAAAGGTGGTTTCGTGCATCGCCGGGGAACAGGCGGCGACGACCACTCCGTCCAGATCGTGCTCGGCAATAGTCTGCCGGATGAGCGCCTGGCCGGGGTCAGAACACATATATTTATAGTCGGTGGCAAAGACGACACCCGGATACTCGCGCAGCGTCTCGGCCGTCTGCTCCACGTCCACCGTGCCCGCGATGTTTAGCCCACAATGACAGATAAAAACGCCGATTCGGGCCATCCTAACGCCCCCCCTCTTTCCCGTTCATCCGACCCCAACGAGAAAACAACTTGAGCACCTGGGCCGCCGCGCC
>JAAEQG010001302.1 GCA_024231775.1 bacterium | reverse complement strand
GATAGTACACCGGGCGTTTCGTCTGCAGGCGGGGAGTAGCACAACGACGACGCACCTCAAAGGCGAACCGCTCCCAGTCCAACTCCGGAGCGGGCGCATGCTGAGACCGCACCAAGCGGTCCACCCGGCGATAGCCCTCGAGCAGCTCCGCCAACTCCGGGTCGGTACGCAGGGTGGATTCCAGCTCACGGCGCTCGGCGGCGTCCAGGTCGCCGTCGAGGTAGCGGCTGAGCAGGAACTCACGATCGCCAAAGTTGAGGTCTGGTTCGCTCACGATCCGTTTCCGTCTTCAGTCCGTAAACCGGGCAAGCTTGACCTTCATCGTCTTGCGCGCCTGGAATACGTTCCACTTCACCAGTTCGACACTGCACCCCATGATCCGGGCGACTTCCTTCTGGGGCATCCCCTCCACACTGAACAACGTCAAAGCCATCCGTTGCTTTTCGGGAAGCTCCTCCATCGCCTGTTCGATGGCGAGAGTGAGGTCGTCAACGTCCGCTCCGTCGGATGGTGGTGGCGCCGCCAGACGCACTCCGTCGCTGGCCCGGCGAAACCCCTCAGCCCCCTCGAAGGCGGTGTTCAGTGGAACCGAGGGACCGCTTCGACGTGAGCGCCGGTAGTTCAGGGCCAGATTGCTCACAATCCGCATCAACCAGGCGCCGAAGCGCTGCCGATCCTGTAGCGAGCCCAGCCCCCGGTAGGCCCGCACGAACGCGTCCTGAGCAACGTCGGCGGCGGCGTGAGTGTCTCCCACCAGCCGATAGGCCACCGCGACCGCCCGCCGCTGATACCGCCGCACCAGCTCGTCGAACGCCTCCGAGTCCCCCTGGACCGCGCGGGCCACCGCCTCGGCGTCCGCGCGGGCGGGATCTTGGCCCGGGTCGGTTCCAGGTACACTCTCAGACACGCACCGAGGTTCCCAGTTAGCTATGAAAAGACCGCCTGCGGGCCATCAGAAGCGAGCCTAGGCTGGCCTCGGATGGGTGTCAATCCGCCCGGGCAGGTCAGCGTAGCCATCCGCAGCTCCACCAGCCTGGTATGCGGACCCTCACCCGAGATCGCTTGCACGTCCTCCGGGCGTGCATATAGTGCCCAAGTCTGGAAACCGGACGCAGCCCG
>JAAEQG010001301.1 GCA_024231775.1 bacterium | reverse complement strand
GCGGAACATCTCCGCCCGAGTCACCCCGAGCGATTGCAGAAAAGGAAACACCGGAGGCGGCGTCCAACTCCGCCGATCAACCTCCGCCGTGCATCCGGTCGGCAGCATCCGGGCCACGTTCTCCCGCAGACCGCCGCCGGTAATATGGGCCATACCCGTAACCGGCTGCTTGACTCGGTACCTGTCCAGCACCCGTCTCACCGCGTTGACATAGATCCGCGTCGGCGCCAGCAGCGTCTCCGCCAGGATAGCACACCCACCTCCGCCAAACGTTCCCCGGCCCAGCTTCAGCCCGCGATCTTTGAGCAGCTTGCGCACCAGCGTGAATCCGTTGGAGTGGATCCCGCTGGACGCCAGCCCGATCAGGATGTCCCCGGGCGACACCCGCCGCCCATCGATGATCCGGCGCTCCTCCACCACACCCGTCGCGAAACCCGCCAGATCGAAGTGGCCTCTGCGGTACAGGTCGGGCATCTCCGCCGTCTCGCCACCGAGCAGGGCGCAGCCGGATTCTCGGCAACCATCCGCAACGCCACCGATGAGCTCAGTCAACCCCGCTGGATCGAGCTTGTGCACCGCAAGGTAGTCCAGAAAGAACAGCGGTTCCGCTCCGCAGGTGATCAGATCGTTGACGTTCATGGCTACCAGGTCGACACCCAGCCCGCGGAGACGTTTGGCTTGGATACCCAGCAGCACCTTGGTGCCCACGCCGTCTGCGCACCCCACGAGCACCGGCCTGCGGTAGTCGCGGCGGTGTTGTCCTCGATCGAAATCGAGACGCATCAGCCCGGCAAACGCCCCCGGGATGCTGCAGACTCTGCTGTCGTGCGTACCGCTCAACGCGGATTGAATCCGCGATACCCATGCGCTGTTGGCGGCTACGCTCACTCCAGCTTCCCGATAGGTCGTCTTCTTAGCCACGTCGGATCGCTCGCTGTTGTCTCGGCGATACTTGGCTGAACCGCTCCGGCTTGATCGGTCGCCTGCACTCACACCCGAGATTGGAGCCCGCGCTGGCGCTTGGGCCTCTGATGCCTCTTTTCCCCGCCACTCGGTGCCTTACGGTCGCGGCTCGGTTGGGAGGGGTGTTCCCTGCCAGTTCACGGAGCGCCCGCCGCCTTGGCCCGCAGACGGT
>JAAEQG010001300.1 GCA_024231775.1 bacterium | reverse complement strand
GCCGCTCCTGGTGCGGCCTGTGACGCCGCGCTTCTTTGTCGTCGGCGACCGGGTACAGTTGGCGGCGTTGGTCAGCAACAACACGGGCGCGGCGCAGGACGTCGAGGTGACGCTGCACGCGGAGGGGGTGCAGATTGACGGACCGGAGGGGCAGCAAGTCAGCATTCCCGATGGCGGCGAGGTCAAGGTGACGTGGTGGGTCGAGGTGCAGGACGTGGAGGCTGTAGACGTGACGATGAGCGCGGTGGCGGGCGACTATGCCGATGCCGCGCGCCCGCGTCTGACGACCGGCCCCGATGGCACGCTGCTGGTTTACCGTTACACTGCGCCAGAGATCGTCGGCACGGGTGGGCAACTGGTGGGTGAGGACCTGCGCACCGAGGTGGTGGCGCTGCCGCCCAAGTACGACGACCGGCGGGGTGAACTCTCCGTCCGGCTGGACCCGTCGTTGGCGGCGGGCATGATAGAGGGGCTGGATTATCTGGAGCATTTCCCCTACGAGTGCACCGAGCAAACGGTCAGCCGTTTCTTGCCCAACGTGCTCGTCTACCGCGCGCTGCGCGACCTGGGGCTGTCTGATCCTGAACTGGAAAACAAGCT
>JAAEQG010001299.1 GCA_024231775.1 bacterium | reverse complement strand
GTTGCGGACAGACCGTCCAAGGTCGAGTTAGAGTTCGGGATCAAGTTCGACACCGAGGTGGGGGCCTACGTCGCCAAGGCTAGCACCGAGGCTGGGTTCAGGGTCCTGCTGACGTGGGAGCAAACGCCGCAGAGTGGCACGGTGGCGGGGGGACAGGGTGCCAAGGTGGCGGGGGGACAGGGTGCCAAGGTGACGGGGTGACACGGTGACGACGGGTTTAAGGAAGGTTCGGCTTCAGAATCTGCGGGATTTTACGGTGCAGATTCGGCGTTTGGCTGATGGTGTGATTGTGGGCACGGGGGTTGTTGTTTCGATGCGCGGGCGGGTCGTGACTTGCGCGCACGTTGTCGAGGCGGCGATGGGTGTGCATCCCCGCGACGCGGATGGTGCGGAAGTGGGCGTCTATTTTCCGCAGGCGGGCGGCGGCGAGAGAAAGGACCGCCGGGCGACGGTGGCGGGCTGTTTTCGGCAGTATGACGATGACGTGGTGCTGCTGCAACTGTCCGATGGGCCGACGCCCCTCAACCCGGATCAGATCGCCGTGCTGGGACGGGCGGATGAATCCTGCTATCATTCCTTCCGTTCTTACGGCTATCGTCGCTTGTCGCACTATATCGCCGGGCACGCTCACGGAATGATCTTGGACTGTGTCGAGCCGCCGGAGGGGCGCAGTGTGCAGACCGAGCCGGTGCAATTGGAATCCAGCCAGATCAACCAGGGCATGAGCGGCGCGGGCGTGTTGGACGTCGAGCGCAACCTGGTCGTGGGCATCGTCTCCGAGACCTGGTTCCCCGACCTCTCGACC
>JAAEQG010001298.1 GCA_024231775.1 bacterium | reverse complement strand
TTTCGCATCGACGAAACGAGCCTGCCGGCGGAGCCGCTGGACGACCTGTCCAAGCGCCGCTGGATCGATGATGTGTTATCCAGGGCAGACGCATCGGTGGGGGGCGCGCAATTCACACGTCGCAGATCGGGACGAATCGCACCGAGGCGCCGCGTCTCGTTCTACTGGGCCGCAGCAGTTGTCGCGGTCATCACCGCGGCCGTTTTGATGTACTCCCAAACCTCTGAACCCGGTTTGTCAGATCAGCAAACAGAGACCGCTGTCGCTCGGGTCGCAGTTGAGGGGAAGTTGCTGCTTTCATCAGGAGAGGTGCGTTCCGACAGCGCGATATTGTCGTTCGGAAGCGCGTTGGGCGTCGGTGAACGCCTGGCTGTAGGACAGGGTCAGGCTGTGGTGGATCTCTCGACCGGGGTCACGCTGTTTTTAGACGCCGAAACCGAGGTGAGCATCGATCGGCTCAGCACGAAGGCGATGGAAGTTGAGCTGTCGCGCGGACGTCTCGTCGCCCAAGTCGATCCGGAGCGGGTCGGTCCTCGATTTGAGATCACAACTCGTTCGGGCCGCATTCTGGTAACTGGCACGGCCTTTTCTGTCACCACAGAAAAACAGCAGGTAGAGGTTGAGGTCTTTCGAGGTAGTGTGCAGTTGAAGGAAAAGAACCTCCAGCCGCGGCGTGTCGAAGTTGGACAGGCCGCCGTGCTCGGGAAGGCGGGGTTCGTTCAAATATCGGAGGAGGCTGGCGCCGCTGCGTGGGATGTGCTGCGGACCATCGACATGCTATCTCGGTCTGATGCCGCGGTCGTGGAGATCAGGAGCGTGCCCGCCAATGCGCGGGTCACCGTGGACGAAACCTATCTCGGCAGGACCCCGCTCTCGGCCTCTCTGCGCGCGGGTCATCGGCGGCTCGACCT
>JAAEQG010001297.1 GCA_024231775.1 bacterium | reverse complement strand
CGCGTACCGCTGTTCCCGCAATGGGCGGGGAGAGGTCGATTGGATGGGGCGAGGCCGAAGGGGCCAGCTGAGCTGCACCCGGCCTGCGCACCCGACGCGCTCCCAGCGTATCGTGGTCGCCAGGACGGAGCACGGGCCACCGGTTGCACCTCATTTCATGCAGTCCATAGAGTGCTTATTTAGGACACGAAATGCCACTTGATCATGTTGAGATGTCGATTTGGAGCACGGAGTGACTGTAATTCCTTCCGCGGCCTTCAGCTCATACCGGAGCCGCGCCTCGGTGGGGCCGCCGGCATCAACCAGCATCGACTCCGCAGATCGAGTTCCCGGGCCTCATGAGCCCTGGAGCTGGCTGAGCAGAAAGAGCTTCGCCGTCATCCACTCGCGAGACACCGTCGACGGCGAGATCTTCTCCACCGCCGCGATCTCCTCGAGCGTCAGGCCGACGAAAATGCGCATCTCCACGATGCGGCTCTGACGACGACTGCGCCGGGCGAGATCGATGAGCGCGTCGTCGAGGGCGATGACCTCGGGGGCGAGCTCGTCCGGAAGGTCGACCACGTCGTCGAGGGGGATCCTGATCGCCTGTCCGCCCCGCTTCCGGGAGTGGTGCTTGCGCGCATGATCGACCAGGATGCGCCGCATCAAACCCGCTGCCGCGCCGAAGAACTCCACCCGATTCTGCCACGGCACCTCCCGTTGGGCTGTGAGCCTG
>JAAEQG010001296.1 GCA_024231775.1 bacterium | reverse complement strand
CTCCCCTATGGCATCGCCGACTTCCAGGCCCTGATCCGGGACGGCTACGTCTACGTTGACCGCACCGCCCACATCCACGACATTGAGGACCTGGGACGTCACATCCTCTTCATCCGTCCGCGACGCTTCGGCAAGTCGCTGTGGCTTCAGACCCTCGCCGCCTACTACGACCTCCGCACCGCGGGAGCACACGAGGAGCTTTTTGGGCACCTCGCCGTCGGCAAGGACCCGACGCCCAACGCGCACCGCTACTTCGTCCTCAAGTGGGACTTCTCCGAAGTCCAGTCACGCGGCTCGGTTGACGAAATCGCCAGGTCGCTGGGCGGCTACATCAACACTGAGTTCGAGAGCTTCCTGATCGATTACCGCGACTACCTGCCCCAGGTCACCCTCCGCGACGACGCCCGCCACACCTTCATCGCGGTCCTCGCGGCCATCCGCCAGACTCCGTACCCCCTGTACCTGATGATCGACGAATACGACAACTTCGCCAACGAGATCATGGTGCGCGACAAGAGCGTTTACAGCGAGCTCGTTCACGGCGTGGGGCCCTACAAGGAGCTCATGAAGAGCGTCAAGAGCGCTACCCAGGGCCGGGGCCTGGAGCGGGTTTTCGCCACCGGGGTTTCGCCTATTGTCATGTCGGACCTTTCGAGCGGTATGAACATCCTCACCAACCTCTGCCAGCGCCGGGAACTCAACGCTCTGTGCGGCTTCACAGAAGGCGAGATCAAGGCCCTCCTGGAACAGATCCGCGCCTTAAGCGACCCGCCTGTGCCGTGGACGGTGGAAGAAACCCGAAGGACGATCCGCGACTGGTACAACGGCTATCGCTTCTCGCCCAGGTCCGAGGAGCAGGTATATAACCCGACGATGACGCTCTACTTCCTCGACCACCTCCGGCGCGACCAGGAATCGCCCCGCGAGCTCCTTGACGACAACCTCGCGGCGGACGAGGACAAGCTGCGCTTTGTCGCCCGGATCGTCTCGGGCCAGCAGGCTCTTCTCGACCTGCTTCAGAAAGACGAGCCGATCGAGATCCCCAAATTGGCCGGACGTTTCACCTTGGCCGAGATGCTCGAGCGATCCTCTTACGACCGGACCTTTCTCGCCTCTTTCCTGGCCTACTTCGGCATGCTGACCATCAAGGCGGAGGCGACCGGTGTCAGCCTGCGCCTTGGCCCACCGAACATGGTGGTACGCCGCCTCTACGTCGACCAGGTGTTGCATTTCTTGCTGCCTTCAGGCGGAGACCGCTCGGCCGCCTGGGATCATGCCAGGGCCGTCCTACTCCGGGGCGAGATCGGGCCGCTGCTCACCTTTGTCGAGGAGAAGCTCTTCCCGGTAATGAGCAACCGGGATTACGTATTCATGGACGAACATAGCCTCAAGATGGTCTTCTTGGCGCTTCTGTGGAGCGAGTGTTCCCATTTACTTTCGGAACCGGAGCTGAATCGTGGCTACGCTGATCTTTGCCTGCTCCGCCGTCCCGACCGCCGCGTAGGCGACACCTACGACCTGGTCTTCGAATTCAAGTACGCCAAGCTCGGCGATCTGGGCAAGACCGGCGTTGAGCTACGACAGATGGAGCGTCAGGAGCTCGCTGAGCTCTCCCTGGTGGAGGAGCTCTTCGCCGCCGCCGAGGCCCAGCTTGGCCGTTACCGAGAAGCTCTCGAGGAGCTCCACGGCGAGACGCTCCGGTTGCGCACCTATGCCGTCGTCGCCCTCGGTTTCGAACGACTCGTGGCCCGCGAGTTGGAGTAGGCGGCGGCAAGCTCGATGAGCTGGAGAGACGAGCCGCCCTACGCAAACCCGGATAGCGCCTTCCTGGTGAAATACCGGGCCCAGTGCTTCTGTGGGGCGGTGCGGTTTGAGGTCCGGGCCGACCCGGTGGACGCGAAGATCTGCCATTGCCGGCAATGCCAGCTGCTCCATGGTGCTCCGTTTCAGTGGGCCGTCATTTTCCACAAGCGGGATGTCCGATTCGTCCGGGGCCCAGCCGGCATCTACTTCTACAGCGCCGAGTCATTGCAGGTTGGACATGGCCTGCCCTGCAAGCTCAGCTGTACAACCTGCCGCACCCCCATCGCAGACGAGGGTCGCCGCATGTTTCTTGCCTTCGGGCCGCTGTTCGACTTCGGGTTCCCGTCCCGGATTCCGCCGCCCTTCGAGCCAACCTGCCACATCTTTTATGGTGCAAGAGTGATCGACGTGCCTGACACCACGCCGAAGTACCTCGGACACAAGGGCAAGTCACCCCTGTGGCACGGCGAGCTCTCCAAGGGGTAACGGAGCACGGCAAGACTCCATGCTAGAATAATCATTGTAGGCACATGGGCAGGATGGGCCGGGACTGGCCGCAGTAGGGGAGGTGACACCATGAATTCGTCGCGTCGGGTGTTTGTCAAACAATCGTTGACCGCCGCTGGTGGCCTGATGCTGTGGCCGCTGGGGTGTCGACACGATCCTAACTCGGCCAAGGTCCTGACCACAGTTGACGAGGTAGGGCCCGCCTACCTCAAGCTCGAGCGCGAGGGCGAACTCGAACGTCGGGAGGCGGCTCTGTGGGAGATGCTGGCGAGCTGCCGTTGCTGCCCCCGCGAGTGCGGAGCTGACCGGATTGCAGGCGAGACCGGGGTGTGCAGCTCCACATCCAAGCTCAAGGTCAAGGGGGCTGCAAAGCACTGGGGCGAAGAACGGCCCCTGGTCGGCAGCGGCGCCTCGG
>JAAEQG010001295.1 GCA_024231775.1 bacterium | reverse complement strand
CACCAGCGCGGCCGCCCCGTCAGACATGCCGCAGGAGTCGAAGCGCCCGAGGGGCCAAGCGATCATCGGTGCGTTGACCGCCGTCTCCAGGGTGATCGGACGCCGGAAGTGGGCCTTGGGGTGAAGGGCGCCGTTCTTGTGGTTCTTGACGGCTACGCGAGCCAGATCCTCCTTGGTCCAGCCGTACTCGTGGAAGCAACGCGTAGCCAACAGAGCGAACATGGCCGGGGCGCTGGAGCCGCGCATCACCGGGTGCCCCATGTCCACGGGCAGGCCGGAGCCGCCTACGTCCATGAGCTTCTCGACTCCGCAGGCCAGCACCACGTCGTAGGCTCCGGATGCGACCGCAAAGCAGGCGTTGCGGAAGGCATCCATGCCCGAGGCACAGAAGTTCTCCACGCGCGTGGTCGGCTTTCCGAACAGCTTGAGGGGCTCGGCGGCGACACTTCCGCTCAGGCCGGTGAAATCATAGAGGTTGCCCACCCAGGTGGCTTCGATGTCGTCCGGGGTGACCCCGGCATCTTCCATCGCCTCGTGGGCGGCCTCCACGATCAGGTCTTCGGCGTCCTTCTCCCACAGCTCACCGAACTTGGTGCAGCCGACGCCCATGATCGCTGTCTTGTCTTTGATGCTTCCCATGAGATTCTCCTCTTACTCCTCCGGTTGCTCCTCGAGTGTAGGCGTCGCTCGGTGCTAAGAAGCTGCTTCCGGCACGGGCCGGCACT
>JAAEQG010001294.1 GCA_024231775.1 bacterium | reverse complement strand
CTGGGCCGAGAAATCGCGGTGAAGGAGCTTCTGGCCGACACCGGATCGTCCAGCCCGAGCGGGCCCAGGACCGATCGGGTAAGCAAGACCGGGGCCGTTGCGGCGCGGTTCCTGCGCGAGGCCCGGGTCACCGGCCAGCTGGAGCATCCCAACATCGTGCCGGTGTACGAGGTGGGCCGGCGCCAGGGGGGCGCTTTCTACTACACCATGAAACTGGTGCGGGGACGGACACTGGCCGAAGCGCTGAAGCAATGCCGGACGCTTGCGGATCGCCTGAGGCTGCTGCCCCACTACGTGGACCTGTGCAACGCCATCGCCTACGCCCACTCCCGCGGGGTGATCCACCGCGACATCAAAACCGATAACGTGATGCTCGGCGAGTTCGGGGAGACAGTGGTGCTGGACTGGGGCCTGGCCAAGGTGAAGGAGGAGCCTGACATCTGCGGCACAGAGACCCGGCCAAAGCTCTCGGGGCTCGCAGACCCGAGCACGGGTCATACGGTGCACGGGTCGGCCATCGGCACGCCAGCGTACATGAGCCCGGAGCAGGCGGACGGTCGGGTGGATGAGATCGACGAACGGTCTGACGTGTGGAGTCTTGGCGCGGTGCTT
>JAAEQG010001293.1 GCA_024231775.1 bacterium | reverse complement strand
CTTCCCCGGGAGCCGCGGGTGCAAAGGTGAAACTTGCCACCGGAGCCTGCGGCTCGGTGGAGCCTTCGCAAACCGGAATCTCAAGGGTCAGGGTGTCGTTGTCCGGGTTGGGATCGTTGGGTGATACAAAACCGACGCAGGTCTGGTAGGTGCTGTTGAAGAAACCGAGGGTCCAGCAGTCTTCGCCGCGATCGGCCGGGAACTCGCCCCACAGACGCCCGTTGAGACCGCCAAGGTTGGCCTTCAGGAGCTCGCCAGTGTTGTAGTGGACGATCGTGGCCCCGATTGTCACTGAGCCACCAAAGTCGCCGCCACCCATCCAGATTCCGCCGTCTCCGTACAAATCCTGGTTGGGGTCGTTGTTGAGGATGATTACTGCAATGGCGCCAGCAAGCTCAGCATTCAAGGTCTTGGCACCGAACTCACAGCCACCACGGTCGATCAGGGCGATATTGCCGGGAGTGAAGCCGACCGGCAGCGCGCAGCCATCGGTTATGCCGTTACCGTTGTCGACCAGCTCCATGGGAGCGTTGTAGTCGTAAGGCATGGAAGAGTCGTACCGGTAACCATAGTTACCCGGACGATGCTCGAGCGGCCCGGCTACGGCGCCAGATCCGGCGGCCTCCAAAAGCGATGTGGCGATTCCTCCCGG
>JAAEQG010001292.1 GCA_024231775.1 bacterium | reverse complement strand
TCATGATAGTACGACCGCAAGAAGCCCTCCAGGCGTTCGTCGGAATAAGAGACGGTGAGCAGGGCCGAGGTATCCATGCCCCGGCACAACGGACAATGAGTACGTACCACGAAGTAGGGTTTCACGCTGCTCTCCTGATGACACATCTCGAAAATCGCACAACCGATGCAAACAAAGGACCGCAGAGGTCTGTACCCTCAGCAACGGCTCTACTCGTCTTCGACGGGTCGCGGTGCTTCATCCCGGGCGCAGCGGAAACCGACGTCGTCGAATGCTTTGTCAGGTGCTTTCCTATCTTCAGCAGATGCCTGTATGTCGCTCCTGGAGTCCTTCCACGATCCGCCGTGGACCGCCTTCGTGCCCCACCGAGCGTCATCCTGGCACCATTCAGCCACGTTTCCTGCCATGTCGTACAATTCGAAACCATGGGCTGTGTACGTTTTGATGGGCTGTGGTCCTCCCGTGTTGCAGGATTTGAACGTGGCACCAGTGCGGGCACCAACGGCGCAAACAGGGTTTTCCTCTCCCCACGGGTACTTCAATCCGTCCTGGCCGCCCTGGGCAGCGTAAACCCATTCTGCCGCCGTCGGCAGCCGGCCACCGGTCGATCTGCAGAAGACATCGGCGTCGGCCCATTTGACGGCTACAACCGGGTGCTGACCGGTACTATTCGGGGGTTGAGCACCGGGGGTCGGTGAGTGCCGCCTATACGCGGCGATGGTCACCTCGGTGCGTCCCAGCCAGAAGCCCTTCGGACTTGCCGGGATCCACACATATTCGAGCCCGCCCTCGCCGTTGGTTCGAATCTCTCCTGCCTGGGGCGGCGTTGGGGGCTCGGGTGGCGGTGCTGGCGCTGCTGGCGCTGGCGCTTCGGCGCCGGGCTCCGCCGGCGTTGCGCCCTCGCCATCAGGAGGTCCGTCGCCTGGTGCGACGTCGATCGACTTGACCTCCACCACGACCTCAGCATTATTCTGCAACGTTCCATCAGTGACCAGATAGGTGAATCGATCCGTTCCCTCGAAACCCTGCTTCGAAGTGTAGGTAACCGTGCCTTCGTCGTTGAGGGCCGCCGTACCATGCTGGGGAGCCGTCACTCCTGCCAGCTCCAGAGTATCGCCGTCCGGATCGATGTCATTCCCGAGCACATCGATCTTCACCGCCTGCCCGGAGGTTGCTTCGGCCTGGTCGCCCTGGGTCGTCGGCCGCCGGTTGACGGGAGTCGGCGCTCTGACCTCGACCCTGACCACCGCTTCGGCCGTCAACTCGCCATCGGTCACCACATAGGTGAACTCGTCCGGTCCCTCGAGCTCCTCG
>JAAEQG010001291.1 GCA_024231775.1 bacterium | reverse complement strand
TGATCCGGAACCACTTTTCCTTCCTCACAGAGGATGTTGTGGCAGCGCTGCACGTCCGGCGCTGCGGCTGGATGAGCGCGCAACAGTTGGGCATGCTGATGCTGGAGCAGGCGCGGGCGCGGGGCCTGCGCTTTGTGAACGCGCGCGTGGAGGGGGTGGACATAGTAGGTGGACGGGTGCGGGGGGTGCGCGTGAGCGGCGAGGGTGGGGGGCGCACGATCTCGACGGACAGTTTTGTGAACGCCGCCGGGCCGTTCGTCAAAGAGGTGGGGCGGATGGTGGGCGTTGATCTGCCTGTCGTGTGCGAGTTGCACTGGAAGATCTCTTTCGACGATCATCTCGAGGCGATTCCACACAGCGCGCCGCTCTACTACTGGGCCGACCCTCAATCGCTACTATGGTCGCAGGATGAACGGGCCACGCTGGCCGAGTCTGGGGAGATGGGGTGGCTGCTGGAACCGTTCCCCCACGGCCCGCACGGCCATCCCGAGGGCGGCGCCGATTGCCCCGTGCAACTCGTGCTGTGGACGTATGACGTCGAGACGCTGGAACCGGTCGTGCCGCTGCCGCCGTTCGACCCGCATTACTTTGAGGTCGTGCTGCGGGGGCTGTCGCGGATGGTTCCGGCTTTGCGGGGCTATTTTGACAGGCTGCCCAAGCCGGTGGTTGACGGCGGTTATTACGCCAAGACCCAGGAGAACCGGCCCCTGATCGGGCCGTTGCCGGTCGAGGGCGCGTACATCGTCGGGGCGCTCTCTGGTTTCGGCATCATGGCCGCTTGTGCAGCCGGGGAACTCTTGGCCGCGCACCTGATGGGCAGCGAGTTGCCGTCCTACGCGCCGTGGTTTTGCCTGGAGAGGTATGACGATCCCGAATACCAGCGATTACTGGAAGAGTGGGATGCTTCGGGGCAGTTGTGAACTTTATTTCGCGGTTCGCGTCATTCCGAGCGACCAGAGGGAGTCGAGGAATCTCTCTATGCTTAACAACAGGAGATTCCTCGACT